>JACCZL010000090.1 GCA_013695975.1 Chloroflexota bacterium | reverse complement strand
TCGGCGTCGAGGACCCCGCCGCGCTCGGCCAGGTACGCCGCGATCCTGGCGGCGATCGAGCCGCGGTAGAACGTCTCGGGGCCACCCTCGGCGATCTGACGCAGCGCGTGGGCCAGGTTGGGGAACGCCAGCCGCTCGCCCATCTGGAGGGGGCGGTCGCGCGGGCGGAAGGTGGCCCGGGTGGTCCTGTCCTCCTGGAGGATCTCGGCGGCGGGGATCGACCAGGCGGCCAGGCTCTCCGGCACGGCGAAGCCGTCCTCGGCCAGGTCGATCGCCGGGCCGAACAGCTCCTCGAAGGGAAGCCGCCCGAGCCGCTGGTGAAGCTGCCACCACCCGTCGACGGCGCCCGGCACGGTCAGCGCGGCGAGCGGACCGCGAATCGGGATGCTGTCCAGGCCGCGCTCGCGGTAGGCGTCGATCGTCGCCCCACGGGCGGCCCGTCCGCTCGCGTTGAGGCCCTCCAGACGACCGGCCTTCGCGTCCCAGAGCAGGCAGAAGAGGTCGCCGCCCGGTCCAGCCATGTGGGGGTAGACGACCCCCAGGACGAGGTTGGCGGCGACCGCGGCGTCGACGGCCGACCCGCCCCGCTCGAGCATCAGCAGGCCGGCCTGCGCGGCGGCGTGGTGCGGCGCGGCCACGATTCCTCGCAGCGCCAGGACCGGCTGCCGCCCGGTTCGAGTAAACCTCACGTGGAGCCCTCCGGACCAGTATGATAGCGAACGGCGAACAGGTGCCCCGAGTGTTAACGCGACCACCTTGACCGCTGCCGAGAGGATATCCACCCAGTTCGCTATGGTATCGTTGGTGGTAGATTGTATACGTCCAGGTGGAAGGGGTGGAGGGGACATGGCAGCGGTCAAGGTGACGTTGACGCTTCCTGACGAACTGCTAACCGTGGTCGATCGTTTCGTTGCGTCGCATCCAGGCGCGACGCGGAGTGGCGTGTGTGCCGGGGCGCTACGACAGTGGCTGCGGGCTGAGCAGGACGCGAAGATCGCGCAGTACTACACAACCCTGTCAGACGAGGAGCGAGCCGAGGACGCCGCGTGGGCCGCGGTGGCCGCCCAGAGCGCGGACCGCCTCTGGCGATGACCATGGCCGCCCGGCCGCCCGTTCCGCGGCGCGGCGAAATCTGGTCCGTCCAGTTGCCGAACCAGCCGGCTGACCCTCACACGCCACGTCCTGCACTCATCGTCTCGATCGATGTGCGGAACAGGCTGGCCGGCGACATCGTCGTCGTGCCGCTGTCGACGAACCTCCGTCCGCTCCCGACGCATGTCCTGCTGCCAGCGGGTACCGGTGGGCTGCGCCACGATTCAATGGCCAAGTGCGAGCAGATCACCACGCTCGACAAGCGCTTCTTGACCGATGGTCCGTTCGCCGGACCCGTGTCCGAGGGGCTGCTCGATGAGGTCGTGCGCGCCATTCGCCGGGCCGTCGGCGAAGTGCTTCCCTAGCCTCTCTCAATGGCCGGCCGAGGCGTCTCGTTCGACGGCGGGCTCGCGGTCGAGGCGGCGGGTGATGAGGATGTTGAGGAAGAAGAGGGCGGCGCCGATGGCGAGGAGGATGCCGCCGCGCAGGTAGATGTCGGCGCGCTGCTGGGTCATCAGCGCCAGGCAGCTTATCGCCCCGAGGATCGGCAGGATGGTGGGGGTGGCGAAGTGGGGATAGTCGACCGGGTCGCGGCGGAGGATCAGGACGGCGACGTTGACGATCGCGAAGACGACCAGGAGCAGGGCGACCGTTGTGTCGGCCAGCGCCCCGAGGTCGCCGGTGAAGGCCAGCCCCAGGGCGAGCACGGTCGTGAAGATGATCGCCACCCAGGGTGTCTGCCGCTCGCTGCTGGTCTTGCCGAGGACCCTGGGGAGGATGCCCTGGTTGGCCATGCCGTAGATCACCCGCGAGGCCATGATCATGTTGATCAGGGCGGTGTTGGTGATCGCCAGCAGGGCGATGCCCGAGAAGAGGATCAGTGGGAAGGCGGGCGCGCCGGCCTTGACCACCTCCAGGAGCGGCCCAGTCGACTGCCCAAGTGTCTCGGTTGGCACGACCAGCGACGCGGTGAACGCGACTGCCAGGTAAACCACCGTCGCGATCCCGAGGCCGCCGAGGAGGGCGAGCGGCATCATCCGGATCGGGTCCTCGGTCTCCTCGGCCATGTTGACCGCGTCCTCGAAGCCGAGAAAGGCGTAAAAGGCAACGACGGCGCCACCCAGGATGGCTAGCGGGAGGGCCTCACCTTGCTTGAAGGTGAAGGGCCGAGTCAGGTCGCCGGAGCCGCTCGCCAGGGCGACGATCCCGATCCCGATCACCAGGATCAGCCCGCTCACCTCGATCAGGGTCAGGACCATGTTCACGCCGATCGACTCCGAGATGCCGCGGTAGTTGATCAGGGCGAGCACGATCAGGAAGAGGAAGACGACCGGGTCGGCCGGCACCTGGATGAACTCCTGGAGGTAGCGGCCGCTAAAGGCGCGCGAGACGGCGGCGGCCGAAGCGATGCCGGACGCGAGGACGGCGAAGGCCACCATGAAGGTGAAGAACGGCATCTTGAAGGCTTTGTTGATGTAGAGGGCCGCGCCGGCTGCGCCCGGGTATTTGGTGACGAGCTCGGCGTAGGAGAGGGCGGTCAGGGCCGCCAGGACCATCGCGAGGAGGAACGAGACCCAGATCGCCCCGCCGACCTCGTTGGCAACCCCGCCAACCCGGGCGTAGATGCCTGCTCCCAGGATGTCGCCGACCACGAAGAGGAGCAACATCTTCTGGCCGATGCCGCGCTTGAGCTGTTCGCCGGATTCCGCCGGCTGCCCGATCGCGTCGGGTCGGGGTTCCGCTGCTGCCATCGGTTCGCCCTCGCTCTCTCGGTCGGTGCAGACCGATTGATCGGAGAATGCAGCAGTATACGCGCTGGTAGGGGCGTGGTGGAACGGCCGCCCGGATTGTTCACCGGCCGACGGAGCCTGACCCCAAGGTGATCATCCGGCCGTCCTCGATCGCCAACTTGCTCGTGCGCACATGCATGAGCATCTTGAGCATCTTGGGCGCCGGATGATCACCTTGGCGGGCGAAGGGGTCGGGCTAGGAGATCCGGGCCTCGTAGATCGGGATGGGCGTGTCCTTGCCCTTTACGGCGACGTCATCCAGCGGGAGCAGGGTGATGCCGTCGAGCGGACCGAGGTCGGCGATCGTCTCGGCGGCGACGAGCACCTGGCCGGCTCGGGCGACGCCGCACAGGCGGCTGGCCACGTTGACGGTGTCGCCGATGACCGTGTAGTCGAGGTGCCGCGGCGAGCCGATGTTCCCGACGACCACCTCGCCGCGGTTGATGCCAATACCCATGCCCAGGGGTGGCTCCTGGCCCTTCGCGCGCCAGACGGCCTCCAGGCGCTCGTAGGCGGCCTGCATCGTGCAGGCGACGCGGAGGGCTCGCTGGGTGTCGTCGGGGGCGGACTGGGGCGCGCCGAAGACGGCCATGACCGCGTCGCCGATCAGCTTCAGGACCGTTCCCCGCTCCTGCTGGATCGCCTCGATCATCGCGGTGAAGTACTCGTTCAAGAACTGGACGACCTCATCCGGGCTCAGCCGCGCCGACATCGGGGTGAAGCCGCGGATGTCGGAGAACAGGACCGTGACCCGCATCTTGGCCACGTCGTCAATCGCCTTATCCTCGCCCCCTTCGGAGAGATGCTGGACGACGGCGGGGCTGAAGTAGCGCTGGAGGCGTTCCAGTTCGACGCCACGGCTAACGGCTCGGTCGATGTACTGGCGCAGCTCGGCCAGGAGCTGCTCGAAGAGCGCGTCGAGGTCGTCCAGCTCGCGCGACCGCGACCAGTGGTCGAGGGCCGGAGCGGGCCGCTCGACCGCGCGGTAGAACAGCGTCAGGAAGCGGGCAAGCTGGCGTCGGAGCGCGACTTTGAACAGGATGTAGTGCGGGAAACCGACCAGCAGGACGCTGGCGATCGCGGCGGCCATCCAGAAGGCCGGGCTGGTCGCGGAGAGGCCGGCGATCATCGTTCCAGTCACCACGACCGCCGCGAGCACGGTGAGGGTGCCGGTCACCAGCCCGATCAGCAGGGTCAGGTAAAAGATGCGCCATTGCGGCGACAGTAGCGTTCCCATGTGTCCCCCCAAGCGCCCGCGTTGGATGGCTCCCACTGTACACCGTCCGACGCGCTCCGCGGAGGTAGGGTCGCGAGCATCGGTTCCGCCACGTGCGTTGTCGGCGTCGCGCCCGTTCGGCCCGCCGGGGATCCCGTGAAACGTGGACAGACGTGCAGCGATGGCTGACGCGCATACGCGCTACTCTTCCTCCTCGCCGGTCCAGAAGTCGTGCCATTGGGACTCGAGGTCAGCGAAGCCCTCGGCTTCGAGTGGGCCGGGCAGGCGCATCTGGCCGGGGTGGAGCAGGGGGAGCCACGGGTCGCCAGTCGAATTCGCCTGCCCTGCCCTTGGAGGCGCCCCCCCTACCTCCCCAATCTTGGGGGGGTAGGGGGGGCCTTTGCTCGGGCCCAGACCAGTTGGCTGGAAGCCTGGCAGTCCGCGGGTCTGGATCAGGACCTTGATGGCGCCTAACCCGTCGCGGCTGGCCAGCTCGAGGAGGGCCCGACGGTTCGCGTCGTAATCCTGTGCGGGTTGCCCGGCCTGTTCGAGGAGGCGGAGGTACTGGCGCAGGCCGAGGTTGTGGAGGAAGGTGGCCTGGTCGACCAGGCCGAGGGTCTCGAGGCCGCCGCGCTCGCCGGCCCGCGCTATGCTGGTGAAGTCGACGTGGCTGGTGATGTCCTGCTCGCCGATCCGTACCAGTGGGTCGCTTCCGAGGGCATGGCCGCGGTAGGTAAGGAGGGTCCCGTGGCGGCGATGGGGGGCATAGAGCTCGGGGGCCGGGTAGCCGTAGTCGAGGGTCAGCAGCGCCCCGCGCTCGAGCGAGGCCGCGGCCTGCTCGGCCCAGGCGACCGCCCCGAGGTTGACCTCGGCCCGGCAGCCCTCGCCGGGCAGCAGGCCGAGCGCCTCGAAGTAGGCCGCGAGCGCGCGGGTCGACGGCGCGGCCTCGACGAACGTCAGGCCAGGGCCGGTCTCGTCGGGTGCGACGTACCGCTCGAGCAGGCGCCCCTCGCGGACGGCGACCAGATGGACGGGTAGGGCGTCGAGCAGCTCGTTGGCGAGGATGACGCCGAGATACCGCCCCTTCCCTCCAGGGGCCGGGGCTTCCCACCCGACCCGCCCGTCGAGCAACCCGGCGCCCGCGAGGGTGGCGCGTTGGGTCTCCTGCAGGGGCGTGCTCCGCTCGACGAGGGTGTAGCGGGCGGCCGCGGCGAAGTCGGGGGCGTCGTGGGCTGCCCAGAGGCGGAGGTCGCGACAGAGCGCGCCGCTGCCCGGGCCGTGCTCGACGACGTCGAAGCGACTCGGTCGGCCGAGCGCCTCCCAGACCTGGGCTACCTGCCGTCCGAGTAGTGCCCCGAAGGCGGGGTGCAGCTCCGGGGCCGTGAAATAATCGGCGCCGGCCCCGCCGAGAGACGGCCGCTCGGCGTAGTAGCCGCCCGGACCGTACAGCGCCGCCTCCATGAAGGCAGCGAAGGTCAGGGCCGTTTAGCCATCTCCACCATCTCGGCGAGAGTGTCGGCAACGGGGACGTTGGCGGCTTCGAAGGCAGCGACCTTCGATTGGGGGCCGCCCATGCCGCCGGAGATGATCGCGCCGGCGTGGCCCATCCGCTTGCCGGGCGGGGCCGAGCGGCCGGAGATGAAGGCGAGGACTGGCTTCTTGAAGTGGCCCCGGATGTACTCCGCGGCCACCTCCTCGTCGGTCCCGCCGATCTCGCCGATCAGGAGCACCTGCTCGGTCTGGTCGTCCTCGGCGAACATCTGGAGGATGTCCACGAACGTCGTCCCGATGACCGGGTCGCCGCCGACGCCGACGCAGGTCGAGACGCCCAGGCCGGCCTTGGTCACCAGGTCGACCACCTCGTAGGTCAGGGTGCCGCTGCGCGAGACGACCCCGACGTGGCCGCGGCGGAAGATGCTGGACGGCATGATTCCGACGCGGGCTTCCTCGGGCGTCATCGCGCCGGGGCAGTTCGGGCCGATCAGGCGGGTCCCGCCGCGCTCGGTGATGAAGCGGGTGGCGCGGACGGTGTCGAGGACCGGCACGCCCTCAGTGATGCAGACGACCAGCTCGAGCCCGGCCGACGCCGCCTCGACGATCGCGTCGCCAGCAAACGGCGGCGGGACGAAGATGATCGAGGTGTTGGCGCCGGTTTCGCGAACGGCGTCGGCGACGCTGTCGAAGACGGGAACCTCCTTGAAGGTCGTGCCGCCTCGGCCGGGCGTGACGCCGGCGACGAGCGGGGTGCCGTAGGCGAGCATCTGCTCGGTGTGCGAGCCGCCTTCGCGGCCGGTGATGCCCTGGACTACGAGGCGGGTGTCCTTGCCGACGAGGATGCCCATCGCGCTACGCCCCCTTTGCCAGCGCGACGACTCGGCGGGCCGCCTCGACCGGCTCGGCGACCGGGACGAGCGACGAGCCCTCGAGCAGCTTCAAGCCCTCCTCGGCGCGGGTGCCGGCCATCCGCACGACCATCGGGATTTTGATGTCCAGGGAGGCGGTGGCCTCGAGGATGCCCTTGGCCACCTCGTCGCCGCGGGTGATCCCGCCGAAGACGTTGAAGAGGACGCCGCGGATCTTGTCATCCATCAGGACGATGCTGAGCGCCTCGCGGACCCGCTCGGCGTTGGCGCCGCCGCCGATGTCGCAGAAGTTGGCCGGCTTGCCGCCGACACGATTGACGATGTCGAGGGTGGTCATGACGATGCCGGCTCCGTTACCGACGACGCCGATGTCGCCGTCGAGGCGGACGTAGGTGACGCCGCGGCGGTGGGCCTCGGCCTCGATCGGGTCCTCCTCGGATTCCTCCTTGTACTCGAGCAGCTCCGCGTGGCGGAAGAGGGCGTTGTCGTCGACGTCAAACTTGGCGTCGGCGGCGATCACGATGCCCTCGGCGGTCACCATCAGGGGGTTGATCTCGGCCAGTGAGGCGTCCGAATCGAGGAACACGCGGTACAGTCGCCGAGCGATGTCGACGAATTGGCGGGTGGCGGCCGGATCGAGGCCGGCTCGTTGGGCGAGGGCGCGGAGCTGGAAGTCGAGCGGGCCGTAGGCCACGTCGACGACCAGGTTGGCGATCTTGTCGGGGGAGCTAGCGGCGACCTCCTCGATGTCGACGCCGCCCATCGCGCTGGCGATCATGATCGGCGACTTGGACGCCCGGTCAACCGTGACGGCCAGGTAGTACTCGGCCGTGAAATGGACGGTCTCCTCGACCAGGAGTCGGCCGATCTTGAACCCCTTGAAGGTCTGGCCGAGCATCCCGGCTGCCAGGTTCTTGGCCTGGTCGTGCGAGTCGGCCAGCTTGATGAAGCCGGCCTTGCCGCGCCCGCCGGCGTGGGCCTGGGCCTTGACGACGCAGCGGCCCAGCTCGCGCGCCGCGTCGGCCGCCTCGTCTGGATTGCTGACCATCCGCCCGCGCGGGGTCGGGATACCGGCCCGAGCAAACAGCTCCTTGGCCTGGAACTCGTAGAGTTTCACACTCGCTCCTGCTCGAAGTCTCCGCTCCTGAGCGCCTCGATTGTCAGGCTAGCATGACGCCTCCCT
Organism: Chloroflexota bacterium; assembly: GCA_013695975.1. GTDB lineage: Bacteria > Chloroflexota > UBA6077 > UBA6077 > JACCZL01 > JACCZL01. The sequence continues at coordinate 4,078 of JACCZL010000090.1, read as the reverse complement.
GGAGGCAAGGCCACCCTCGCCAGTGTACGTATTGACACATCGGCAAGCGCCCGCTAGAGTCAGGGCCACAGCGAGCCACTGGTGGGGGCAGGCAACGCGCGCGGTGCGCTCGGCGCGGAGCGCCGCGGGGGCAGGTGAGGGGATGATTCGGTTGGAGGGGGTGTCCAAGCGGTTCGGGGGGGCGCAAGGGGCGCCGGCGGTGGACGACGTCTCGCTCGTGGTTGGGGCGGGCGAGCTGTGCGTCTTGATCGGGCCTTCGGGGTCGGGCAAGACGACGACGATGCGGATGATCAACCGCCTGGAGGTGCCAACGGGCGGACGGATCCTCGTGGACGGGAAGGACGTCATGACGCTGGACAGCGTGGCGCTGCGGCGGCAGATCGGCTACGTGATCCAGCAAGTCGGGCTCTTCCCGCACATGACGATCGAGGAGAACGTGGCGATCGTCCCGCGCCTGCTGGGCTGGCCGGCCGAACGGCGTCGGCGACGGGCCGAGGAGCTGCTCGAGCTGGTCGGGCTGGCGCCGGACCAGTTTCGCCGGCGCTACCCACGCCAGCTCTCGGGTGGGCAGCAGCAGCGGGTGGGGGTGGCCCGCGCGCTGGCGGCTGACCCGCCGATCGTCTTGATGGACGAGCCGTTTGGGGCGGTCGACCCGATCACGCGCAAGGGGCTTCAACGGGAGCTGCGGCGGATCCAAGAGGAGGTTCGCAAGACGATCGTCTTTGTCACCCACGACATCGGCGAGGCGTTCTTGCTCGGGAACCGGATCGTCCTGATGCGCGACGGGCGGATCGTCCAGGACGCCGCGCCGGCTGAGCTGCTGCGGCGGCCGGCCGACCCGTTCGTGACCGACTTCATCGGCGAGGACCGCGGGCTGCGGGCGCTCGAGTACACCACCCTGGCCGAGCTGGCGACGCCGGCGCCGGCCGGTAGCACCGGGCCCTTCGGCGCGGTCTTGCCGGCCGACCTTTCGATCGTCGAGGGGCTGCGGCGCCTGGCGGCCGAGGGGCGCGCGGTCGCCGACGCGCGCGGGTTCTGGGTCGGAGACGATCGAGGCGGGCCGAGCGCCCAGGTGACCTACCAGGACCTGGTGGCGACGCTGGGCGAGGCCCTGGCGCCGGAGGGGGCGATCGAGCGGTCATGAGCTACCTGCTCGCCCGCCCCGACCGCGTCTGGACGCTGACCCTCGAGCACGTCCAGCTCTCCGCTGTCGCCGTCGTCGTCGCGATCCTGATCGGCGTCCCGCTCGGGATATTGGTCACGCGGACGCGCTGGCTGGAGGGGCCGGTGATCAACACGGCCGGTGTGCTTTACACGGTCCCGAGCCTGGCGCTCTTCGCGATGCTGATCCCGTTCACCGGGCTGGGCGCCCGGCCGGCTATCGTCGCCCTGATCCTCTATTCCCTGCTCGCGATCATCCGCAACACCGTGGCCGGCATCGACGCGGTCGACCCCCGCCTGCTCGACGCCGCCCGGGGGATGGGTATGACCGGGCGGCAGCGCCTAATGCTGGTCGAGCTGCCGTTGGGGCTGCCGGTTATCCTGGCCGGGGTGCGGGTCGCGACGGTCTCGGCGATCGGGATCGCGACGGTCGCCGCGTACGTCGGGGCCGGCGGGCTGGGGGTGCTGATCTTCGACGGCATCCGGACGATCGACGGCGATCGGATCGTGGCCGGGGCGATCCCGATCTCGATCCTGGCGCTGCTGTCCGACTGGTCGCTGGCCCGGCTCGGCGGCGCGGCCCGGCGCGACGTCGCGCCGTCGGCGGGAGGGGCCTAAATGGATGGACGATGGACGGGTACTGTCCTCTGCCGTCTATGCTCGGGTGAGGTAGTCCCGCATGCGCGGTAACCCCTTCGACTTCATCCCGTACATCCTGGGGCACCAGGAGCAGTTCCTGCGCCTCTTCTCGCAGCACGTCCAGCTCACCGTCCTCTCGGTCGTCATCGGCATCCTGATCGCCATCCCTCTGGCGATCATGGCCAGCCGCGTCGACGCGCTGGCCGGGCCGGTCACCTGGCTGGCTGGCGCGGGCCAGACGATCCCGAGTCTGGCGATCCTCGGGCTGACCCTGCCCCTGCTCGGCATCGGCTTCGTGCCGTCGCTGTTCGCGCTCACCGTCCGCGCGGTCCTGCCAATCCTACTGAACACCTACGTCGGCATCCGCGGGGTCGACCGGGCGATCGTCGACGCCGCGCGCGGGATGGGCATGCGGAGTCGCCAGCGGCTGTGGATGGTCGAGCTGCCAGTGGCGACCCCGGTGATCGTCGCCGGGATCCAGACGGCCACCGTCCAGAACGTCGGGACGGCGACGCTGGCGGCGTTCATCGGCGGTGGCGGGCTTGGCGACCTGGTGCTGCAGGGGCTGGCGATGGTCGACCCGGCCATTCTGCTGGCGGGGGCCGTGCCGGCCGCGGCCCTGGCCGTCGCGGCGGACGTGCTGATGGGCCGCTGCCGGCGGCTGCTCGTGCCGGCCGGGCTGCGGGTAGAGGGCGCATGACACCGGGGATGGCCAGCCGACGGGTCGCCGAGTGGGTCCACGACGTCGGCTGGGAGGACCTTTCCGCCACTGTCCGCTGTCAGGCCGTCCGCTGTCTGCTCGACCTGTGTGGGTCGGCCATCGGCGGCAGCCGCACGCGGGTCGCGCGGATCGCGGCCGAATACGCCCGGGCTGCCCACGGGACGGGGTCGGCCACGATCGTCGGTCAGTCCGGGGGCAGCAGCGCAGTTGGCGGCGCGCTGGCGAACGGCTTCGCCGCGAGCGCCCTCGACGTCGACGACGGCTACCGTCCGGTCAAGGGCCACCCGGGCGCGATCGTGTTCCCGTCGGTCCTGGCCGCTGCCGAGCAGGTCAGGGCGACTGGAGCCGATTTCTTGCTGGCGCTGGTGATTGGCTACGAGGTGGCGATGCGGGCCGGCCTGATCCTCCACCCGCTGTACGACTTCTACCACGGGAGTGGCGCCTGGGGACCGATCGGCGGGGCGGCCGGCGCCGCCAGGCTGCTCGGACTCGACGTCGAGCGGACCTGGCAGGCGCTGGGGATCGCCGAGTTCCACGCCCCGATGACCCCCGAGATGCGGTCGGTCGAGCATCCCAGCATGCTCAAGGACGGGATCGGCTGGGGGGCGATGGTCGGGCTCGCCTCGGCCAAGCTCGCGGCGCACGGCTTCACAGGCATCCCGAGCCTCTTCGACTCGCCCCCTGGAGAGGGCCAGCTTCCCGGGGCTGCTGGAGAACGAATCGTGCCCAATGGGCTCGTCGAGAGCCTGGGCCACGACTACCTGATGCTCGACGTCTACTACAAACCGTATGCCTGCTGTCGCTGGGCTCAGCCGGCGATCGACGGGGCGCTCCAGGCGGTTCGCGCGCTCGGGGTAGAAGCGAGCGACGTCGCTCGCGTCAGGGTGCATACCTTCGAGGCCGCGCTCCACCTGGGTCGGGCACACCTGCCGGGGATACCGTTTACGGCGATTCGGCCCCGGACGACCGAGGAGGCCCAGTTCAGCGTGGCCTGGCCAGTCGCCGCCGCCCTGATTGACGGGGCTGTCGGGCCGGAGCAGATCCTCGAGGCGGCACTCGCGCGACGAGAGCTGCGCGAGCTAGCCGCTCGGATCGAGCTGGCGCCTGACGCCGAGCTCGAGGCTTGCTTCCCGACCCGGGCCCTGGCCCGCGTCGTCGTCGAGACGTTCGATGGTCGAAGCGCCAGCTCGGCCGTGCTGGCGGCCCGCGGCGATGGGCATACGCCCCTGTCCGATGTGGCGCTGCTCGACAAGCTCGCCGGACTGGCGGCCCCGGTGCTCGGCGCCGAGCGCACTGCGCGGTTGGCCGACGTGATCCAGGCCCTTCCGAGCGCTCTCGATCTCACGGAGTTCACGTCGCTGCTCGGCGCGGCCGAGCCTGTTGGTGCCGGGGAGATCCGCCCTCGCCCGGCTACACTCACGGTAGGAGGGTTTTGATGAACGCTCGTCTCGTACCGCCGCTGCTGGCCCTGGTCAGCTTCGTCCTTGCGTGTGCCCCGCCGGCCGCGCCTTCGCCGACGGCCGCCCCGGCCAAGCCGGCCGCGACGACGGCCCCCGC
>JACCZL010000143.1 GCA_013695975.1 Chloroflexota bacterium | reverse complement strand
AGCCCTGCGGGCCACCGCGGAGACGGCGGGGCAGATGCGGGCGGGCGCCATGGAGCGCGGGGCCACCGCGGAGCCGACGGCCGCGGAGTACGAGGTTACTGTCGAGGCCTAGCGCCGAGGCGCCGGGAGCGGTCGCCCCGCCCATGGCAAGCCAATGGGTCCACCGCTTCCGTTTGACCCGCCACGCCACCCTCAAGCGCCTCTGCCGGGTCAACCGGGCCCTGTCAGCGTGGGACGAGCACGAGGCGGCCCAGGCGCGGCCGGACCTGTTCCCGTCCCCGAGCCGCCAAGCGTGAGCCGCGACGCCCTCAAGAGCCTGCAGCACGAACTGGTGGCGGCCCTGCTCGAGCAGGAGGCGACGTGGGAGCGACGGAACTAGCGGACGGCGACTGCGGGCCGGTTGCGAGTCTAGCACGTCGCCTGGTCGAGCACGGTGGTCGACGTCTAGAGTAGGTGCCAGGGGGTCGGCCGTCCGTCCGTGCGGGCACACGGGCGACGCCGACCCCCGACCCAGACTCGGCCAGAGCTATGGGTACACATAGCGGCTCTATCGCTGTCAGACTGTAGGGGCGGCTCACTCGGGGAGCAGCACGCCTACCCAGACCCAGTCACTCGCGTCCCAGTTGCGCACGCTGGGCCCCTTGCCCGAGGTGTCGTCATGGAGCCACACGCTTCCTGGACCGAGTCGGCGCGTCTCGCCGTCGCTGGTCTGGATCTCGATCTCACCTTCGATGGTGAAGATGAACACGCGACGCGGGGACGGGCCCCGCTCCCTGAAGGTGCCTGCTCGCGAACGACTGAAGGTCAGGTGCTCCGTTGGGATCGGGGCTGATCGGAGCCAGAGGGCCGCTGCCTCTCGTGAGGTCGCTGCTGTTGCGCTCAGAACCATCGGCGCCGATCCCGGAGCTGCCACTCTTGGTGTCAGGGTCGGCTCAACGTCCTCAAAGTGTGATTCGCCGTCCGGGTCCGCGTATGTGCGCAGGTAGTTCATGGCTGTCCTTGGTGAGCCCACAGAGCCACGCGTGGTGGGCGAGAATGCGGCTTGCTGAGCCATCCGAATCGAGTTACGGCAATATGTGACCCTGCTCCCCCGCCCCCGGGCGCGGGGAGGGGGGAGTCTCGCTCGCGGCAAGCCTCAGCTCAGCGGTGCGCCCCAGCTGTCCACGAACGTCACCTCTTCGACGGGGCGCCGGTGCAACGGCCCGAACGTGTCCCGTGGGAACCCGAGCGGCACGAGCGCATACGTGTCCACCGTCTCGGGGATGCCCAAGAGCGCCTTGATCTCGTCCTCATAGCGCAGGTAGATCGTCGTCAGGCACCCACCCAGCCCAACCGCGCGCGCCGCCAGCAGCACGTTCTGCACGGCCGGGTACACCGTCGCGCCATGGGTCCACGGCCGGAAGGCGGCGGCGTTGGCCGGAGAGCCGGTGATTGCATCGTCCCGACAGAAGAGGACCAGCACCGGCGGCTCAGTGCCTATCGTCTCGGCCAGGTACACCGCGCCGCGCATCATCCGCTGGTGCGTGGGGTCCACCTCCTCGGCGAGGCGCTCAGCTGGGTAGAACACCTTGAACGCCTCGCCGTAGAGCTCGCCAATCCGCCGGCGCTTCTCGGCGTCCTTGACCACCAACTGCCGCCGGTTCTGCACGTTGGAGCCGCTCGGCGCCCAATTGGCCGCCTCCAGCACCGTCCGCAGCAGGTCGTCGGGGATCGGGTCGGGACGGAACCTCCGGATCGACCTCGTCGTCGCCATCCCTTCGAGCAGACCGACCGCATCGCTCACCGTGTCCTCCTTCATCGAGATGTCCACGCCGCCTACCGCGCAGAGCCGGTAACACGCACCAGTTTGTCGAGACTTACTCTGAGAGAGTACTCCATCAGTTGGGCTGTCAGAACCACCTTCGCGGTTCGCGTAACAGCCGAGGCTGTTGAAAGAGTCGGTTTGGGGTATCTCCACCAGCTCGGTCGGCACCCCCGAGGTCGCCTCGACGCCCGAAATGGCCACCTTTGGACCCGATGAAGCTCCGTACCGAGGGCCGGGACCGTGGTCCGGAGCAGACCTAGCCAGAGCTGTGGGGCAAACCTGGCCACAGCTGTGGGGTTCTTGCTCAATCTCGCTGATCAGGAATCGGCCCACGCTGGGCGGTCTAACAGGAAGGGAAGCCGCATTCTCTCGGCGGCATCGGCTCACCGTTGCTACTGGCCCAGCTGACCCCCTGACTCATGGATCCAGCGACCGT
>JACCZL010000011.1 GCA_013695975.1 Chloroflexota bacterium | reverse complement strand
GTTCGGCCACATACGCCTCCGAATAAGATCACAGGCTCGCAGGATGGCCAGGGGGGCTCAGGATGACCAAGAGACTATCCGACAGCCGGCCGCTCCCTCGCGGTCGCGATACTGATCGGGGCGGTTGTCGGAGAGGCTCAAAGGGTGGGCTTAGGTCAGATAGGCCCAAAAGGTGGCTCAGGATGACAGGGTGATGGCCTAACTTGCGGCTCCCTTCAGGGATTCGGGCTGGGGCTTCGAGATCTTGGCGGGCTGGATGTGCTTGTCGAGGAGGGGGCGGGTGTTGGTAACGCCGAGCTGGTCGTAGAGGAACTCGAACTTGTCGTCGAGCGCCTGGAAGACCTGGGATTTGGTGGCGGAGTCGAGGTTCCAGACTTCGTGCTTGAATGGACCCCAGACCTTCTTGCGGGTCTTGTAGACGAACTGCTCGTCGGTCTCGCCCTCCTTGGCCTCGTCGGCGCAGTTCTCGCGGCACCACTGATTGACCTCGTCTTTCAGCGCCTTCGGGAAGTGGCCGCTGTCGAAGGCGATGTTCTGGAACTCGGTCGCCAGGTGGACCTCGAGGGTGCCAACGTTCGGGAAGTTGCCGAACGCCTCGGCCGGCAGGGTCGAGGCGCCATGCTGGACGGCGCCGCCCAGACCGTATTCGCGGGCGACGTTGCCCAGCTCGCGGAGAGTGTCGAAGTCGATCTTGACCTTGGCGATGCTCCCGTCCGGTAGGACCACGCCGCCATGACTGGTGCCGGTCTGGACGCTAACCTTGCTCAGGCCGCGCCCGCCGTCCCAGAGGCGGTTGAAGCCGTCCAGGTAGGCCTTCAGCTCGGCCACGGTGCTGTTGTGCTTGCCGACTTCGCCGATCTCGCCGCCGATCGAGATCGTCACGCCGGGCGGCTCGAGCTGGCGGACTAGCCTGGCGAGCTCGGCGCAGCGCTCGTAGTTGTGGCGCTGCTGCTCGTCGAGGCGCTCGGGCCCGAGGTCGACGAGGGTCGAGGTGTCGATGTCGATGTTGCCGTAGCCGGCCGCGACGGCCTCGCGGATCAGCGTCCGCAGACCGTCGATCTCTTTGTCAGGATCGGCGGCGTACTTCTTGGCGTTGGCCTGGTAGTGGTCGCCCTGGATGAAGATCGGCCCCTGATGACCCTCGCGGATCGAGGCCGCCGTCACCACCGTGGCGTACTCTTCGCAGGTCTGGAAGGTGTAACCCATCTCGGAGCGGGCTAGCTCGAAGATGAAGGCCCCGCAGTTCTTGGTCCGGGCGGCGCGGACGAGGGCACGGGCGGTGTCGTAGGCCATGCCACGGACGTTAACGGCCGGGACGGTGGCCCCGTCGTACTCTTCGCGGGCCCGGGCCTGGTAGAGCGCGTCGATCGACGTCGACTGGACGCCCAGCTCCCAGGCCGCCTGCCAGACCAGCCAGCGAGCGGCGGCGGCCGTCTCCTGGTCGCCGAAGACGGCGGTATACACGAGATCGTCGATGCACTCGCCCCGGAGGCGCTCGGGATTGGTGACCTTCACCCCGCCGTTCTTGGGCTCGAGACAGCCCCCCACGGCACGCAGCATCTCGGGCACGCTGGCGTACTTCACGTCATCGTCTCCTTTCAACGTCGTCGTTGGCGCGCCCTAATATAGCACGCCCGGACCTGCTAGACTCCCGCCAACAGCGCCCCCGGACGAGGTGATGGCGAGGCACTTTACCCTGGACCAGGCGACCGCGCTCCTCCCTCAGCTCACCCCGTTGCTCGAGGAGATCGTGGCCCTGCAGCCGCGCCTGGTGCAGGCCGAGCAGGGCCTGGTGGCGCGCAACTGGCAGGCCCGCACAAACGGCCAGGTCCACCACGATGACCCGTCGGGGGCCGAGCACGCCGCCCGCGCCCAGGTTTTGGCCGAGCTCAACGCGCGGATCGCCCGCCTCCTGGAGCTCGGGGTCGAGCTGAAAGACCCGAGCTCCGGCCTGATCGACTTCCCGTCCCTACGGGAAGGCCGCGTCGTCTACTTGTGCTGGAGGCTGGGCGAGCCGGCCATCGAGTACTGGCACGACATCGACACGGGATTTGCCGGCCGGCAGCGCTTGTAGGGCGGCCCATCTGAGGTCGACGGAGACCGCCCTTCATCTGTGGACCCAACCAGGGGCGGCCACGCGGGGCCGCCCCTACAATGGCGTGATGCACGTCGCGATCGACGCTCGGCTGGCACATTACACGCGGGGTGGGATCGCCAGGTACACGCTCGAGCTGGCCCGAGCGCTTGCTGAGGTTGGGCCGCGGCACCGCTTCACGCTGCTGCGGAGCGTGCGCCAGCGGAGCGGCCTGCCATGCGCTAGCAACCTGAGTGCGTCGCCGCTCCTGACGCCGCCGCACCACCGCTGGGAGCAGCTCACGCTGCCGATCGAGCTCGCCAGGCTGCGGCCGGATCTCTTGCACAGCCCGGACTTCATCCCGCCGTTCCGCCGGCCCTGCCCGGCGGTCATCACGGTTCACGACCTCGGCTTCCTGCGCTTTCCGGAGACGCTGACCGCCGAGAGCCGCCGCTACTACGGGCAGGTGGGCAGAGCGGTCCAGAGCGCCGAGCGGACGATCGCGGTCTCCCGGCACACCGCCCACGATCTGGTCGAGCTGGCTGGTGCAGCGGAGGGACGCATCAGGGTGGTGTACAACGGCGTCAGCCCGACCTATCGGCCGATCGAGGATCGCACGCTGCTCGCGGACGTGCGTGCCCGGCTCGGCCTGGAGCGACCTTACATCCTGTTCCTGGGGACGTTCGAGCCGCGCAAGAACCTCCCCACGCTAGTCCGCGCCTTTCGGGCGGTTCGGGCGCGCCACGACATCCTGCTGGCCCTGGTTGGCCGTCGCGGCTGGCTCTTCGAGCCGCTCTTCGAGCTGATCGACCGGCTCGGCCTGCGGGACGACGTCCGGGTCGTCGAGGATGCACTAGAGGCAGACTTCCCGGCCATCTACAGCGGGGCGACGGCCTTCGCCTTCCCCTCGCTCTACGAGGGCTTCGGCCTCCCACCACTCGAGGCGATGGCCTGCGGCACCCCGACCGTCGTCGCGGACAGCTCATCGCTGCCCGAGGTCGTCGGCGACGCCGCCCTCCTCCACCCACCAACCGACTACGAGGCCCTGGCCGACGCCCTCATCCGCCTCCTCGAAGACGAGCCCCTCAGGGCCACCCTGCGGACCCGCGGCCGAGCGCGCGCCGCCCAGTTCACCTGGACTGAGACGGCGCGCCAGACCCTGGCGGTGTATCGAGAGGCGCTCGCGGTCTGAATCGAGAGGACCGGCCAGTGCGCCGTCAGCAGGGGCGAAGCATTCGCGCACCAGAACTGGCGTCCCGCGTACTCCTGCGCGAATGCTTCGCCCCTACAGATCACAAGAGATGCCGTCTGCACCAGAGCTCTGCCCCCCACTTTCATTCATCAGGGTGAACGCAGTTCGTGACAATGCGCCCCTCCTTGCGCCCAACGGGCGACCCCTGGTATCCCCCCATCCTGTGAAGATCCTGTTCCTGACGCCGCGGTTCCCCTATCCGCTCGACGGCGGGACGAACCTTCGCACTTTCCGCTTGATCCAGTCGGCGGCCCAGGAGCACGAGGTCAGCGTGCTGAGCTTCGCCGATCGGCCAGTCCGGCCCAGCGATCTCGAGGCGGTTCGCGCGCTCTGCGACCGCGTGGAAGTCTGCCCGGCGCCGCGGCATGGCGCCGTCCGTCGGCTAGTCACGACGCTAGGCTCGGGGTTGCCGGACATGGCGTTTCGGCGGTGGTCGTCGCGCTTCGCCGGGGCGCTTCGCTCGTTGCTGCGAGAGGAGGCACCGGATATCGTCCAGGTCGAAGGCATCGAGATGGCGCGCTATCTCCCGATCTGCCGTGGCGTTCGGCGGGTATTCGACGACCACAACGTCGAGCACCTGCTCCAGTGGCGCGCCTACGTCGTCGACCGCGACGCTCCCGAGCGCTGGCCCCGGGCGGCCTACTCGTCGATCCAGGCCCGTAAGCTGGCTGCCTTCGAGGGCGCCGCGTGCCGTCTGGCCGACCGCGTGATCGCCGTCTCCGCCGAAGACGCCCGCGCCCTGCAGGCGCTCGAGCCGCGGGGCCGCTATGCAGTCGTGCCGAACGCGGTCGACACGCGGGGCGTTGGTCCTCGAGGGGAGCGGCCGAGCCGAGCGGGCCTGCTCTTCACCGGCACGCTCGATTTCCGCCCGAACGTCGACGCGATCGACTGGTTCCTGGACGAGATCTTTCCGCGCGTGCGGGTCCATCACCCCGCTGCCCGAGCGTTCGTCGTCGGGCGGGGGCCGCGTCGAGACCTGGTCGGGCGTGGGCAGCGCGACGCGGGGATCGCGGTCACCGGCGCGGTCGAGAGTCTGGATCCCTACTGGAGCCGCGCGAGTGTCTATGTCCTGCCGATGCGGGTTGGCGGCGGCGTCCGGTTCAAGGCGCTCGAGGCGATGGCGGCGGGCGTCCCGATCGTCTCGACCAGGCTCGGCATGGAGGGGATCGCGGCCGAGCCGGGCCGCCACTTCTTCGCGGCCGACACGGCGATCGACTTCGCCGACGGGATCGAGCTGCTCCTCGACGAGCCCGAGCGGGGTGAGACACTCGCGGCCCGCGCCCTCGAGCTGGTCCGCGAGCGCTATGACTGGCGGGGCGTCGCGCCGTCGCTGCTCTCGGTCTATCGGGACCTGGTATGAGGTGGGGGTGGCGCCTCCTCCTGATCACGGCGGCGATGGCGGTCGCGATCGGGATCGGAGGGCTCTTCCGCCAGGCCCTCTGGGAGAACATCGACCTGGAGGTCCGCCACCGCCTGGTCGCGTTTGTGTCGGGCCTGACCGCCCGCCGCCCGGAGACGGCCGATCAGGTCGCGATTCGCCCACGGGTCGACAACCCGATCGGGGTCAACGTCTTTCTGGACCAGGAGGCGAGCGTCGAGGCGCGTCGCCGCAACCTGGAGATGCTGCGAGCGGCAGGGGTCGGCTGGGTCCGCCAGCAGTTCGCCTGGATGGAGATCGAGCGTGACGCCAAGGGCGACTTCTTCGACCGTAAGTGGAACCAGAGCGCCTGGGCCAGCTACGACGAGATCGTCGACCTGGCCCTCGCCCATGGCGTCCAGGTCATCGCCCGCGTCGACACCTCGCCGGCCTGGGCCCGGCCCGGCAACGCCTGGGACCGCTCACCACCGGAGCGGGACGAGGACTTTGGCGACTTCATCTACGCCCTGGCCAGCCGCTACCGCGGCCGCGTTCGGGCCTACCAGATCTGGAACGAGCCCAACCTGGCGGTCGAGTGGGGCCGTCGCCCACCCGATCCGACCGCCTATGCGCGCTTGCTCCGTGTGGCCACCGAGCGGATCAAGCAGGCCGACTCTGAGGCGATCGTCCTGACCGCCGCGATGGCCCCGACGATCGAGGAGAGCGAGCAAGCGCTCAACGAGCTGGTGTACCTCCAGCGGCTCTACGATGCCGGCGCGGGCGGGACCTTCGACGTCCTGGCCGTCCAGGCTTACGGCCTGCGGAACGGTCCGGACGATCATCGCCTGTCGCACGGGGACGTCAACTTTTCTCGCGCGACCCTGGTCCGTGAGCTGATGGTCCGTAACGGCGACGCTGCCCGCCCGGTCTGGGCGAGCGAGATCGGCTGGAACGCCCAACCTCCGAGCTTCCCCGGGCCGGCTCCCTACGGCGCGGTCAGCGAGGAGCTGCAGGCGCGCTACACCGTGCGCGCCTTTGAACGGGCCCACCAGGAATGGCCCTGGATGGGGGTGATGGCGGTCTGGTTCCTGAAGCTCCCCGCGGCCTGGGACGTCCCGGCCCAGCCATGGCACTTCTTTCGGATCCTCGATCCAGACTTCACCCCGCACCCGCTCTACCATGCCCTCAGGGCGTACGCCGCTGAACGAGGCTTGAGGTCTGAGGATTGAGGATCGGGCCTCAGTCCGCGGTCCTCGTTCTGGCCGCGGCACTGCGCTGCTACCGGCTCGATGGGCAGAGTCTCTGGTACGACGAGGGAGTGAGCGCGTTCATGACGACGCGAGGGCCGGTCGAGATCGCGCGCGCCGCCGCGGCCGACATCCACCCCCCACTGTACTACTGGCTCCTGGCCGCCTGGGCGGTCCCTTTCGGGAATGGGGAGATCGCCCTTCGGGCGCTTTCGGTCGTGCTCGGGACGGCGAGCGTCTGGGTGGTCTGGCGGCTCGGCCGCGCGTTGTACGGCGAGGCGGTCGGCCTGGTCGCCGCGGCGCTGCTGGCCATCTCGCCGCTGGCCGTCCAGTACAGCCAGGAAGTGCGGATGTACGCCCTGGCGGGGCTGCTGGCGGCCGCGAGCACGTGGGCGTACTGGGGGTTTGTGATGGGCTTCCAGCGAGCTTCTCGGATGGTAAGTCGCCCTACCGCCGTCCTCTATGGCCTGCTCGCCGCCGCCTTGCTGTACACCCACTATTACGGGGTCCTGGTCCTCGCCGCTCATCACGTCCACTTCGGGCTGTCACTGGCGATGACGCGGCGCTGGGGGATGGCCCCATCGTGGCTGCTCGCGAGCGGCGTCGCGGCCGCCCTCTACCTGCCATGGCTGCCGCACGCTTTGCGGCAGACCGGCAACTACCCGGGGCTCGGGACGCCTCAGCCATCCTGGGCGATGATCCTGGATGCGGTCAACGCCCTCTCGATCGGGCTGGCGACGACCCGCTTCGCCTTCCGGCTGGGGCTGGCGCCATTCCTCGCGCTGGCGGTCGTCGGCATCCTCGCGAGTCGGGAGTCGAAGGCTGAAGGTCCAGGGCACGGGGCCGCGGTCGAGTTTCGACCTTCGACCTTCGACGGCTCCGGGCGGGTCCTGCTGCTGCTCTGGCTCGTGCTGCCGATCGCCGCGATCGTCGTCCTGTCGGCCGGGCGCCCGCTGTACGAGCCGCGCTTCTTGGTGCTGGTGCTACCGGCCTGGGTGATCCTGGTCGCGGCAGGCGCGGTGACGGTGAGTCGGGCGGTAGGCCGCCTGCTCCTCGGCCAGCTCCTGCCGACGGCGCGCGTCGCGCTGGGAGGGGCCCTGGCCGCGGGCGCGATCGCCCTGCTGCTCGTGCCGACGGGCCGCTCGCTGGCCGCCTACTACCTCGATCCCGCCTACGCCCGCGACGACTACCGCGGCCTGGCCCGCCGCGTCGCCGCGCTGGAGCGGCCGGGCGACGCCGTGGTCCTCACTGCCCCTGGTCAGGCCGAGATCTTCCGCTACTACTACCACGGGTCGGCCGATCTGTTCCCGCTGCCGGCCCAGCGCCCGATCGACAGCGCGGACACCCGGGCGCGACTCGAGGCGGTGGGGGCCGGCCACGCCCGCGTCTGGCTGGTCCGCTGGGCCTTCGAGGAGGCCGATCCCGATGACCTGATCGGCCGCTGGCTCGAGTCGCACGCCCAACCGGTTGGGCAGGAGCGCTTCGGGCGGGTCGAGTTGCGGCTGTACGAGCTACGGGCCAGCGCAAGTCGGCTATCAGACGGCAACGGGTGGGCAGTCCGGACGCCAGCGAAGAGTTTCGGCGCCCCTACGACGATGCCAGACCATCCGCTGAGAGCCAATAGCTGATGACTGATCGTTCGGTTGCGCTGTGCTTGACCGTCCTGAACGAGGCCGAGTCGGTGGACGAGCTGTTCGCGTCGATCGCCGGCCAGACGCGCCCGCCCGATCGGATCGTGGTCGTCGACGGTGGGTCGACGGATGGAACGGTCGAGCGGATCGAGGGCTGGCGCGAGCGCGGCCTGCCGATCACCCTGCTCGTCTGCTCGGGGGCGAACATCTCGACGGGTCGCAATCGAGCCATCGCCCAGGCGGACACAGACCTGATCGCCGTCACCGACGCCGGCGTGCGATTGGATGAAGGTTGGCTGGCCCAACTCCTCGACCCGTTCGAACGGGCTGACCGACCGGACGTCGTGGCCGGATTTTTCGCCGCATTGCCCGATCCAGGCTCGCCGTTCCAGATTGCGCTCGGGGCCACGACGCTGCCCGAGCTCGCGGACATCCGGCCCGAGACCTTCCTGCCGTCGAGCCGCTCGGTCGCCTTTACCCGGGCGGCCTGGGAGCGCGTCCGCGGCTACCCGGAGTGGCTGGACTACTGCGAAGACCTGGTCTTCGACCTGGCCCTCAAGGCTGCTGGCTTTCGCTTCGCGTGGACACCCCGGGCACGGGTCTACTTTCGGCCACGGCCGACTCCGCGCGCCTTTTTCGTCCAGTATTACCGCTACGCCCGCGGCGACGGGAAGGCCGACCTCTGGCGCCGGCGCCATACGGTCCGCTACGCCACCTATCTCGGGCTCCCGATCGCGCTCTGGCTGGTTCGTCGCCACCGCTGGATGCTGGCCCCGCTTGGCCTGGCGGCCACGGGCTACGTCCGCCGTCCCTACGAGCGCGCGCTTGGCACCGGGACGACGTTGCCCCTCGGGGGTCGGGTCGCGATGTTCGCCTGGGTCCCAGTGATCCGCCTGATCGGGGACTGCGCCAAGATGCTCGGCTATCCGGTCGGCGTGGCCTGGCGCTGGCGACGAAGTACCGCCCTCACCCAGCGAAGCTCGGCTACGTCAACCCTCTCCCAGAGGGGGAGGGAGTAACCCGCTTGCCCACCGCGCGGCACCAGGAGTATGCTCCCAGCCGGATGACTCGGCATCGACGGCTCGAACCTGCGCCTTCGGGCGTCTCGCGCGCCGTGGCCTTTAGCGCCGCGCCCCGCGTCGGCCCG
>JACCZL010001004.1 GCA_013695975.1 Chloroflexota bacterium | reverse complement strand
GCGGCTGCGGGTGGTCTACGAGGCCGCGGACCCCGTCTTTCGGGTGGTCGACGGCGCAGCGGACGGTGAGCGGCGGCGGCAAGTCCTGGACCGCTACGCGATCCCTCAGGGGGCGCGGCTGCTCCTGTATGTGGGCGGGTTCGGGCCCCACAAGAACCTGGAGACCTTGCTCGAGGCATTCGCCCGGCTTCGAGGCGCCACGCCGGCATCAACTGGCGGAACCGTGACCGTCGGGGATCCGCCGGCGCTCCACCTGGCGCTGGTAGGCGAGACGACCAAGGAGGTCTTCTACTCCTCATATGCTACCCTCTGCGAGCATGTGCGCCGACTCGATCTGGGGCAGCACGTGACGTTTACCGGGTACGTGCCGGACGCCGACCTGGTCGACCTGTACCATGCTGCCACGTGTCTCGTCCTACCGTCGTGGGATGAGGGCTTCGGGCTGCCCGCGGTGGAAGCCATGGCCTGCGGCACCCCCGTCGTGGCGAGCCGCGCCGGGGCCCTGCCCGAGGTTGTGGGCGATGCCGGCCTGCTGGTGGCTCCCGACCGTCCGGAGGACTGGACCGGCGCGCTGCGCCGGCTGGTGAGCCAGCCCCAGCTCGGGGTGGACCTCCGAGAGCGCGGCCTGCGCCGGGCCGCGCAGTTTAGCTGGGAACGGGCGGCAACCGAGATGCTCGACCTGTGCGAAGAGCTGGTCCTGGCGTCCCACGGCGTCGGCCGTCGAGGCGTGGGGAGACTGGCGGGGCATGCCTGAGCGGAAGCTCTCGTTCTGCATGGTGACGACGTTCTACCCGCCGTATCACTTCGGCGGGGATGCGATGTACGTCTACCGGCTCAGCAACGAGCTGGCACGTCGCGGCCATCGCGTCACGGTCGCACATTGCGTGGATGCCTACAAGATCCTGCGGCGTGGCGAGCCGCGGGGCCACTTCCCGCACCACCCGAACGTGACGGTGCTGCGGCTCAGGAGCCCCTGGGGGCCGCTGTCGCCGCTGGTGACCTACCTGGCTGGTCGGCCCGGGCTGAAGGCGCAGGCCTTGGGGTCGCTGTTCCGGAGAGAGCGCTTCGACGTCGTCCATTTCCACAACATCTCGCTGATCGGGGGGCCCGGTGTCCTGCAGCACGGCGACGGCGTCAAGCTGTACACGATGCACGAGCACTGGCTCGTGTGCCCGATGCACGTGCTGTGGAAGTACAACCGCGAGCTCTGTGTCGAACGCGACTGCTTGCGTTGCAGCCTGACGTTTCGTCGGCCGCCCCAGCTCTGGCGCTACACCGACCTGCTGGGCAAGGAGCTGCGTCACGTGCAGCTCTTCCTGTCGCCCAGCCGATTCACCGCGGAGGAGCATCGTCGGTGGGGCTTCGCGCATCCGATTCGGGTCCTGCCCTACTTCTTGCCGCTCGCCGAGGCCCTGCCGACGGCGCCTCGCCCGGGGCATGAACCTCCGAGCCGCCCGTACTTCCTGTTCGTGGGACGCCTCGAGAAGATCAAGGGTCTCCAGACGTTGATCGAGCAGTTTCGCACCTACGACGCCGCCGACCTGGTGGTCGCCGGCGACGGCAGCTACGGCGCCGACCTGCGCCGGCAGGCCGCCGGGCTCTCGCACGTGCG
The DNA here is from genome assembly GCA_013695975.1 of Chloroflexota bacterium. Classification (GTDB taxonomy): domain Bacteria; phylum Chloroflexota; class UBA6077; order UBA6077; family JACCZL01; genus JACCZL01. The sequence goes on along the minus strand of JACCZL010001004.1, from coordinate 1,707 downwards.
TTTCCTGGGGCGCGTGCATCCGACGGCGCTGCACGCCCTCTACGCCGGGGCGATCGCCACGCTCGTCCCGTCAGTCTGTTACGAGGTCTTCGGTATCGTCACGCTCGAGTCGTTCGCGAACCGGACCCCGGTCATCGTCCGCGACCTGGGTGCGCTTCCGGAGGCGGTGGAGGAAAGCGGCGGCGGCTATACCTACCGCACGGAGGGCGAGCTCCTCGCCGCCATGGAGGCGCTCCGCCAAGATCCCGCGTTGCGGCGCGAGCTGGGTGAGCGCGGCTATCGCGGCTATCTGCGCCGCTGGTCGGAGGAGCCGCACCTGGAGCAATACTTTGCCGCCATCGAGCAAGCGAGCGAGCGCCGTGCCACGCGGCGCGCGACGGGGAGGATTCTCCTGCCGATGAGCCCGTAAACGGACGGACATTCGGATATCGTGCGGCTCCCGATCCTGACCTACCACAGTTTCGACGAGAGCGGATCCCCGATCTCGGTCGCTCCGGCGACGTTCCGTCGGCACCTGGCCAGGCTGCACGCGGCCGGGTATATCGCGCTGCCCTTGAGCGAAGCGCTGGAGCGGGCGGGAGGACCGACCCGGCGGCAGCCCGCGCCGGCTCGTGAACGCGTCGTGGCCCTGACCTTCGACGATGGCTACGCCGCCGTATACCGCCACGCGCTGCCGCTGCTGGCGGACTACGGCTGGCGCGCCACCGTCTTCCCGGTGACCGACTACCTTGACCGCGACAACGCCTGGCCCGGGCAGCCCGCGTTCGTCCCCCCGGCCCGCCTGCTCGCGTGGGGGGAGCTGCGGGAGCTCGCGAGCCTGGGCTGGGAGGTCGGCGCGCACAGCCGGACGCACCCCGACCTCACCCGCCTCGACGACCGCGCCCTGACTGAAGAGGTCATCGGCGCGAAGGCGGTGCTGGAGCACCGGCTCGGGCAGCCCGTGCAGGCGTTCGCCTACCCCTACGGCCGCTGCGACCGTCGCGTACGGGCGGCTGTGCGCACGGCCTACCGCGTGGCCTGCACCACGGTGATGGGCGTGGCGCGCGGCACCAGCGACCGCTACGCCCTCGAGCGGCTCGACATGTGGTACTTCTCGCGCGCCCCGCTCGATGGCCTGCTCGCGTCGCCCTGGATGGAGCCGTACGCGGCGCTCTGTCGCGCCGGACGGCGCGGCCGCGGCGAGGTGCAGCAGGCTATCCGATGCCTCTCGACGGGGCGACGTTCAGCGGGAGGAGACTGATGCCGAGCACCCGTCGGCGACGTCATCTCGGCCTGGCCGGGTTCGTCGCGTTCGTCTGTGTCGCGGCCCTCGTGCTGACGCTCCCCGTTCACGGGCCGCTCAGAGGGCTCAGCTTTGGCCTTGGCTACGCCAGCCTGGCGCTGCTCCTGCTGACCCTGGCGATCGGTCCCTGGACGGTCATCCGCGGGCGGCAGATGCCGGTCAGTACGATGTTCCGCCGAGACGTCGGCATCTGGGCCGGGCTCACCGGTTGCCTGCACGTGGGCTTCGGGCTGCAGTCCCACTTTGGTGGGCGGATCGTGCGCTACTTCTTCCTGGACGGGTCGGGTTGGGTCCCCGACCTTTCCCCCTTCGGCCTGGCCAACTGGGTCGGCGCGGGGGCGACGCTCATCCTCGTGGGGCTGCTGCTCCTGTCCAACACGCTGTCCCTGCGCGTCCTTGGGGCGGGGCGCTGGAAGTCCTGGCAG
>JACCZL010000999.1 GCA_013695975.1 Chloroflexota bacterium | reverse complement strand
GACCCGCAGCAGCCGCCGACCGCCGCGACCCCGAAGTCGACGACGAAGGCGGCGAGCTGCTCGGCCATCGGCTCGGGCTCGAGCGGGTACTCGGCCCGACCGTTGACGTTGATCGGCAAGCCGGCGTTGGGGATAACCGAGATCGGCAGACGTGACAGCCCACTGAGGGTCTGGACAGGGACACGCATGTGGTCTGGCCCAGTCGAGCAATTGAGGCCGATCAGGTCGACGCCGGCGTGCTCGAGGACTACCAGCGCGGCCGCGACATCGGTGCCGAGCAGCATCCGTCCGGCGGTGTCGAGCGAGAGCTGGGCCTGGATCGGCACCCGGCGGGCGCCATCCGCGAAGCAGCGGTGGAAGCCGACGATCGCGGCCCGCACCTCGAGGATGTCCTGAGCCGTTTCGATGAGGAGGACGTCAACCCCACCGTCGATCAGCGGTCTGGCCTGCTCGCGGAAGATCTCGACGAGCTGCGCGAAGGTGACGTTGGACAGGGTCGGGTCGTCGGTCGACGGCAGGAAGCCGGTTGGGCCGATCGAACCGGCCACGAAGCGGGGCTGACCGGCCGTCGCCGCGTCCGCGGCCCGGCGGGCAAGCTGGGCGGCGGCGTGATTGATCTCGTAGGTGCGATCCCCGAGGCCGTACTCCTCGAGCTTGGGGCGGCTGCCGCCAAAGGTGTCGGTCTCGAGCACGTCGGCACCGGCGTCGAGGAAGCTTCGATGGATGTCGAGCACCACGTCCGGGCGGGTCAGCACGAGGTGCTCGTTGCAGCCCTCGAGCCCTTTCCCGCCGAAGTCGTCGGCGATCAGGTCGCGAGCCTGGATGCTGGTCCCCATCGCGCCGTCGTAGATCAGCACCCGCTCGCGCAGCGCCGCCAGATAATCCCGCATCACCTACTGATCCTCACGGTCACGGAGCGCTGTGAACCGACCCACTACTGCATCGGGCCGTTTCGGCCGTTTGCGCTTTGTAGCGCTGCCAGGATCGCCTGGGGCTGGATGGGGATCTCGGAGATATGGACGCCGATGGCGTCGGCGATGGCGTTCGCGATGGTGCCGGGGCAGGGGATGACCGGGGGCTCGCCGATGCCTTTGGCGCCGAACGGACCGTAGGTGGAGGGGACCTCGACCAGGAGCGTCTCGATGTTCGGGGCCTGCATCGCCGAGGGCACGACGTAGTCCAGCAGGCTCGCGGTGATGAGCTGACCATCCTCGTCGTGGGCCATCTTTTCGTAGAGCGCCCAGCCCAGGCCCTGGACGATGCCGCCGACGATCTGCCCCTCGACTTCGGCGGGGTTGATCGCATACCCAACGTCCTGCGCGGCGACGTAGTCGAGCACCTGGACACGGCCGGTCTCGGTGTCGACGGCGACTCGGGCGACGTGGGCGGCGAAGCCCGGCGCCTGGGTGGTCTGGGCCGACGAGCCGCGTCCGTAGACCGGCTCGTACTTGCCGCCGAAGCCCATGCTGGCGGCGGCCAGCTCCCGCACCGCCACCTGGCGGTCTGGGACGCCGCGCACGCGGATCTCCCCGTCGACCAGCTCGAGATCATCGACGGCCGCCTCGAGGTGCTGCGAGGCCATCGCCAGGAGCTGCTGGCGAGCATCCTCCGCGGCGCGCTGAATGGCGAGACCGACGGTGTAGGTGATCTTGCTGCCGCCGCTACCGCCGGCGTACGGCGCGTTGTCGGTGTCGCCATGAACGATCTCGACCTGATCGCTGGGCACGCCAAAGGCCTCGGCGGTGATGAGCTTGAAGCCGGTATCGGTGCCGCTCAGATCGACCGAGCCGAGGACGACACTAACCGTTCCGTCATGGTTCAGGCGACAGATCGCGGTCGCCGGCTCGAGGCCGCCAGGCCAGCCGCCGATCGCCAGCCCGACCCCTTGGCGGATCGGACCAACTTGACGCTTCGCGGCCTGGAGCCGCCGCCAGGGCTCCTCGATCCTGGCGAGGCAGTCGCGCAGACCGATCTTCGGCCAGGGTTGATTGTTGGGTCGCAACGAGCCTTCGGCGGCGGCGTTCTTGGTTCGCAGCTCGAGGCGGTCGATGCCCAGCTTCTCCGCGAGCAGGTCCATCGTCGACTCGATGACGAAGCTGGCCTGGACCGCGCCCGGCGCGCGGTAGGCCCCGACCGGGGTCTTATTGGTCAGGACCTCGTAGCCTCGGATGTCGAGGCTCTCGAAGTCGTAGAAGCCACCCAGGAGCAGCGAGCCGATCTGGACCGGCGAGCCGGAATAGGCCCCGGTGTCGAAGACGACCCGGGCCTGGAGGGCGGTCAGGGTCCCATCGCGCCTGGCTCCGAGCTTGACGTCGAACGCCGAGGCCGGAGCGGGGTTGGCGGCCAGGAAGTCGTCCATCCTGGTGTACTCGAGGCGGACCGGACGCCTCACCTTGATCGCCAGCGCCGCGGCGAGCGCTTCGAGGAGCATAAACTTGCCCCCGAAGCCGCCGCCGATCGTCATCGCGACGACCTTGACGCGACTATCCGGCATGCCCAGCGACTCGGCGACCTCCTTGCGGGTGTGGAAGAGGGCCTGAGTGCTTGTATAGATCGTAAGGTTGCCCAGCACGTCGACCTGGGCGAGTGACACCTGCGGCTCGATATAGGCTTGATGGACCATCGAGGTCCGGAAGGACCGCTCGACGACCGCGTCCGCCTCGCGGAAGCCCGCCTCGACGTCGCCACGCTTGAAGTGGAGGCTGCTCGAGACGTTCGGCGGCAGATCCTCCTCTTCGTCCTCCTCCTCACCGACCGAGGTCGTCGCATGCATCTGGGCCTCTTCACTTTCGCCGCGCGGAGCGTTGGCCCTGGCCAGGGGCGATTCGGCCTCCAGAGCCTGAAGCAGGTCGAGCGCCGCGGCCCTCGGCTCGTACTCGACGTCGACGAGCGGCACGGCGTCCTCGGCGGCGGCCGCGGTTTCGGCGAGGACCGCCGCGACCGGGTGGCCGCAATAGACGGCGAGCTCGCGGGCGAGGAAGTCTCGCTTGCGGGACGGGGAATCCGGCTCGACGAGGGGCAGATCGGCCGCGATGAGCACGGCGACCACGCCTGGCACCCGGCGAGCCTCTTCGGCGTCGATCGCGACGATCCGGGCGTTGGCGTAGGGACTCAGGACGAGGCGGGCGTGCAACAACCCGGGCGGGTCGAGATCGGCGGTGTACCGCGCCTGACCGGTGATCTTCTCCTCACCGTCGATGCGCGGGATAGAATTCCCGATAACAGCGTACTCTGGCACGAGTTTCACTCCACCGGCGGGGTCATCGGCCGCCGAGCGGCTCGGGACGGCGCCGTCTGGCCTGTCTGGGGCCACTAGTGATGATAGACCGTGGGACGACCGTCACGAAAGTGGGGCCGGCGCCAGGTCGCGCGCGGGGACTTACGAGCGTCGGGGGGCCGGCGTGGCGGCAGGGGCCCGAGTCGGGTTGGTTGGGCCGTTCTGGCGGGCGGAGTCGACGCCTGGCTTCGGGGTCGGCGTTGGCGCTGTCGGGGCTGGGGTTGCCGTCGTCGTCGAGGTGCGCGGGGGCACCGCCGCTCGCGTTGCCTGATTGGTCGCCACTTGCTGAGGTCGGGCCGGTCGGCCGCCTGTGCCGGTCAGCACGACATTGCGCGAAGGTTTGTACAAACTGGTGATGCGGAGGGTCCGCACGTCGGTTCCATGGGTAACTGTGCGGGCGGTGGTGATCTTGAACCCATCCTGGGCACCCTCGACGGCGAGGCGTTGACCGAGCGGCAGGGTCGGCTCCTCCTCGTTCACCTGATCGCGATTGGCCTCGACGACGTCGCTGCGCTCACCGGGCGTGACCTTCACGGTCCAGTTCGGCTTGGCGCCATAGAGCCCGAAGACGACGCTCGCCCCCTCGGTCCAGCTCTGGATCAAGAGATGGCTGTCGGTGTTGTTCCAGAAACGAAAGTCGAGCTCAAAATCCTCGTCGACAGTGGCGTCGAGCCCGGCGATGCCGCGGGTCGCGTAGCTCGGGATCCAGTAGAGGTGATGGTTTCGCTCTTCGATCTGGTAGCCGGCCCAGAAGACCGAGTGGAAGAGCGTCGTCGCGACCTGGCAGATCCCGCCGGCCGCGGCCGGCACGGTCCGGACGTTGGCGCCGGTATTGGCGATGCCCCAGCCGAGCTTGTAGCCGTTGTCCAGCGTGGTCGGGCCCACTTCGCGATTAAACGAGAACAGCTTGCCCGGTGGGATCACGACGCCGTTCAAGCGCTGCGTCGCGAGGGCGATGTTGTGCTGCTTCGGTGGGGATGCGCCCCCGAAGGAGGTGCGCGCCACCTCGATCAAGCCTTTGATACCCAGGTTGGGTCCGTCGTCTTGCGAGACGTCAGGTCTGGAGATCGCGATCGGGATCTCCAGGCTCCGCTCGGGGTCGAAGGCTCGCTCCACCACGAGGTCGGCGGTCCGGTCGACGTCGAGCTGCCGACCATCCTTGCTGGGTCGTAGCAGGGATACGGTCCCATTCGACCAGGTGAAGCGAGCGTCTTGCGGCGTCTGGTCGACTTCTCTGGCGAATCTGGAGGCCCAGGTCCGCACGGCGTCGCGGTTGAGCCGCACATCGCGTGCGGGCGTGACCTCGGCCATCTGGGCGAGCTGTTCGACCGACAGCCGCCACTCGGCGCTGTCCGCCGTGAGCACGAGTGGTGTGCTCAAGAGGGCAGTCGCCCGCTCCCGGGCGATCGCCAGATCGGCGGTCGTGACCGCTGGCTGGGTCTCTTCGACAGCGAGCTCGACGTGGCTCAGGCCCGGGCTCTCGAACGCTCGCTCCAGACGACCTCGCGTCAGGTCGACGATCAGGCCCCGACCACTCGCGCCATCGGCGAACTCGGTCGACCCGTCGGGGCGAATGACGAGTCGCGCGTCGGCGACCGGTCGGTTGACCGCGACGGCAAGCGCGTCCATAAACTGGGCCATCGCGATTGGATCGTGGAGGGGCGAGTCGACCTGCTGGGCCCTGCCGTTGGCGACCAAGCCAAACATCAGCATGCCGCGTGCGAAGAGGTTGCCCTGACGCCCGAGGTTATACGCCTCGTCCAGGACGCGCTCGACGTTCGGCCGGATGCCGAGGTGGTGGCCCTGAATGGTCCAGCGCAGCTCCTGGTGACCGATGGTGATCGAGCGGTTCGTCATCTCGGCCACCCGCTGATCGAGCGTAGCACGCGCCTCGACTGGCGTCTGGCCGCCAATCCCAACCCCGAGTCCATAGACGCCGGGCAGCATCCGCCCGTCGTACGCGGCCTGAACCGCCAGAATCGTCCCGGCGAAGAGGAGGAGCAGGGTGGCCAGCGCGGCTGCCCCGCTGAGCGCCGCTTTTCCGAGAGGCTCTGCCGCGAGCTTGCGCACCCTGCTCCAGATTTCTATCGCGGAGGCTCGCGTGGAGAAGAACGCGGGGGCTCGCTTGTTCTGTATCATCCGAGCCACACACCAGGGCTTCTGTCATCATAGCGCCAGGGCCGGGCGCTTAGCAATCCTTGCGCCGAGTGTGCCTCGCTAGCTGGTACTGCTACAGTGCTGCGTCAACCCGTGTTCTCTTCCTGGTAGTGGCCCTGGTACGGCTCGGTCGGCCGATCGAGGCGGCAAAACACGAGCTGCAAGATGCGGGCGTTGCGACGGACTCGAAAGCCGGCCGCGTTGTAGACGACGAGGAGGGCCTCGGAGCGGCCGCGGTACCCGGCGTCCCACACGGCGGTGTGGAGGGCGACACCGCAGCGGGCCAGGGATGAGCGCGGCCGCCCGAACGCCATCACGTCGTTCGGCAAGCTGACCAGCTCGTTCAGCCGCACCACGTAGGGCCCTGGATCGAGCCGATAGTAGTCGTCGGCGTCTGGGCTCACTGCTACTCGACCGGAGAGCTGGCGCTCGGCGTCGTCGATCCCGATCTGCCCGGTGTCGGTCAGGCGCCAGACGCTCTCGAGGGTGAGGTCGACCCCGTTCGGCTGGACCTGCGCCTGGAGGTCCGGAGCACCGGCCACCAGGGGTGGGCTGCTCGCGATGCGCTGCCAGAGTGTCGCCGCCCCGAGGACGGAGCCCGCGTCGGGCACGGTCATCGCCAGTCAGCCCTGGCCCGGATCCCCGCCTGGAGGGTCCGGCCGGGTGCGGGACAACTCGACAGCGACCGTCGAGAGGTGCGCGCCGGGGATCGGGGCCCAGGGCTTGGCGATGCGCACGGAGACGCGCTCGACGCGCTGGAAGCGGTCCAGGAGCGCCTCGACGATACGGGCGCCCACTGTCTCGATCAGGCGGGCTGGTGGGCCTTCCACGACGCCCTGGACACAGTGCCAGACCTCTGCGTAATCGACGCTCGTGGCGAGGTCGTCGTCGCGGGCTGCCGTCGTCAGATCGAGCTCGAGCTGCAGGTCGACGGTGAAGCGCTGGCCGAGCGACCGCTCCTCGTGGCGAACGCCGTGGTAGCCATAGAAGCTCATGCCGGCAAGCTGGATCACGTCCACGCCGGCGTCCTCTGCCCGACTAGCTCAGAAACCAGGCGCGACTAGACGCTGGCAGTGGGTGGGTCTTCGTTCATGGCCGCCCGCCAGACCGCCGCGCTCACCCGGCGAGCGGCGAGGCCGGCTCCCGCCATCAGGGTCGCGACGA
>JACCZL010000955.1 GCA_013695975.1 Chloroflexota bacterium | reverse complement strand
GATGCTGAGAAACAACCCGGCCGCCAGCAGTTCGACCTCGCGACCCCAGCCCGGTAGGTCGATGTTCAGAGACAGCAGGGACAGCAGGGCGACGAGGATCAGACCGTCGAACACTCGCTCGAGGAAGGTGCTGGCCAGCAGAACCGTCTTGCGGACACCCACTCGACGCTGCAGGAGATAGGCCCGCGTGAACTCACCCAGTCGTGCCGGGAGCAGGTTGTTGGTGGCAAACCCAGCCATCAGGATCCCGAACAGGACGGCGAATCGGCAGCGGGCGGACTCGGCCAGGATCTCTCGCCAGCGCGCTGTCCTGACCAGGTAGCCCACCAGCCAGCAGGCGGCGGCGGGAAGGACCAGGAGGTAGTTCGCGGCCGCGAGCGCCCCGTACAGCCCGCCCAGGTCAACCCGGTAGAAGGTGAGCCCGAGACACAGCAGGGTGATCAGGACGCCGAGCAGCTTACTTCTTCGCAGCACGCGCAAACCTACGTTCGACCAGGGTTGGGGATGAGCGGGATCCTGGAAAAGAAACGATCATCGCACAATTCAAGGGACGTTCGCCGCCTGGTACAGCGTCAGCGCTCCGCCAGCGCTCTCGGCGACGAACACGCGCCCGTCGCGCGCGACCGCGACCCCGGTCGGGAGTCCCATCCGCCCTCGAGCATCGGACGGCCGTGGCAAAGCTCGAACCTCGCCGTTCGGGTAAATCACCGATACCTGCCCGCTGATCGGGGCGGTCACGTAAACGCGGCCCTGCTCGTCGGCCGCCAGGTAGGGCTTGTTGGTGATCGCCCGGCTTTCCCAACCGCTGACCGCGACCACGCCTCGGGATGCGCCGTTGACGTCCAGGCGCTGAACCCGCCCATTCCAGGCGTCCGCGACGAGGAGCGTGTCACCCGCGAAAGCGAGTCCGACCGGCTCGTTGAACGTGCCGGGCTCCGAGCCTTCGCCGCCAAAGGCGCGGACGAAGGTCCCGTTGGCATCGAAGACTTGGATGCGCTTGTTCCCGGTGTCGCTGACGTACAGCAGCCCTTCGGGTCCGATGACGATGTCGCGCGGTCCCCAGAACCGACCCCGTGCCGCCTGGACGTCGCCGCGGGCGTCGATCAGGCCGCCCCAGGCCATGATGAAACGCCCGTCAGAAGTGAACTTCTGGATTCGATGGTTCCAGGTGTCGGCGACGAAGACATCGCCATTGTCGGCCACCGCGATGCCCCACGGCTCGGCAAACTGGCCGTCGTTCGCGCCGGCCTGGCCCCAGCTCGTGGCGATCGTCCCGTCTGGATTGAAGACGGTGACCCGGTTCCCGCGCCCCTCGGTGACGTAGACCCGCTCGTCGGGGCCGACCGCGACTGCCTTCGGCTCGACCAGCAGCGACTCTCCCGCCTGACCCACTCCCAGCAGCGAGACGGCCGGGTTGAGCGACTCTATCACCGCCTCGCGCGGGGCGCTGGCGCCCGCTGGCGCACCAGGCCGCGGGGCGGCGGCGGCGGGCGTGAGGTTCGCTCCAGCCGCCGGCCCGAGGAGTGGGACGTCCTTGCGCACAAAGAAGTAGAACTCGCGCGAGCCGAGCGGGTTCAGCGGCTCCCGGTAGACCAGGTACTTCAAGACCTTGGCCCGCGTGACCGGATCGGTCAATCCCGACCAGATGATGCCCGGCTGGGTCTGCCAGTTCTTGTAGTCCTCGGGATACCACCAATTCAGGCGATACTTCTGACCGACGTAGTCGCCGAGCTGATCCTTGATTGGATCGAGGTTGGGGGCCATCACCAAGATGACTGGATAGTCTCGCAGGTTGATGTCCCCGCCCAGGGTCTTGGTGAAGTAGCGGCGGTTCTTGTAGTCGCGGAGGTACCACTCGAACGGCCAGGAGACGCTCTCGTGGACGACCGGCTGACCGTTGATGACCTCGCTGTAGCCGTTGTCCATCAGGATCCGCAGCTCGTCGCGCTGGGCCGTCTGGTAGCTGATCCGCTCGATCTCGCGGGTGACCCATGGGACGTCCGGCGAAGACTGGACGTACACCAGAATCTCGACCGGAATGTCGCCATGTGCGTAGGTCACCATCCAGGCTGTGTGGACGTAGAAGAAGCTCAGGACCACGAGCAGCGCGGCGAGTAGCGAGCGTCCGATCGGGACCCGACGCACCCGACGGAGATAAACCAGGCCGCCAATCGAGGCCGCGAGTACGGCTCCGAGTGTCAGTCGTTCGAGGGCCAGCGACTGCGCCTCGAGCGGCGTCAGCGACTCGAACGCGCCGACCGCGAGCAACGCCATGGAGGTGCCGGCCCCCAGCAGCCCGAGTCCCACTGCCGCCAGCGCCGGTCGCTCGACGAGCGCACGGATGGGGAACGAGCTGAGCCAGTCGCCGAGCCAGCGCCCTGCCAACAGCACCAGCGGCATGACGACGTGCGGCAGGAGCCAGGGCATCTTTTCGCCGGCCCAGGAGTAGATCGCGAAGTTTGCCAGGAACCAGTAGGCGCAGAAGGGACCGAAGAGTGACCTTCGGAACCAGGCCGTCGCAATCGCCGCTGCACCGAAAATCAGCGGGACGGGCTCATACAACGGGAGCAGCAGGGCGTAGTAGTAGAGCGGCTGACCGCCCCGCTGCACCCCGTGCTGCTCCAACCAGTATTGCAGCGCTCCGATCGAGCCGCTCCAGAGCCCGCCCGGCTTGCAGGGTAGGCCACGCACGCAGTTCCAGGGATCGCCGAGATTGGTGAAAAACGTCGTAAAGAGGATGACGTAGACGCCGACGAAAATGGCCAGGCATTCGATCCAGGTTCGGACCTTGATGTCACGGAGCGCCCGCCAGACCGGATGCCACAGGCCGTGCAGCCGCGACGTCGCCCAGAGCAGGGCGAAGAACGTGACGAACACGAAGCCATGGATGTAGGTGGCCTCCTTGTCGGCAAAGGCGCAGATGAGCGAGAGGCTGCCAAAGTAGAGGTAGCGCGCGTCGCGGGTTCTGATCCAGCCGAAGATGCCCACGACCATCCCGAGCGTGAAGAACGCCAGGTAGATGTCCTCCCTGGTGAAGCGCGAGAAATACAGAAACGATGGACTGATCGTGAACAACAGCGAGGTGACGACGGCCCCAACCCGCCCGAGCTCGGAGCGGAGGAAGTACGGCAGGACGATGATCCCAGTGCCGAAGAGGACCGCCGCGAGACGTCCGGTGAAGTTGCTGTCTCCGAACAGGAAGTACATCAACGCATTGACGTGGAACTGAAACGGTCCGTGCATGAGCGGATCGTGGGTGTAGCCACGCCCGACGTACAGGTACCAGGAGTACACGGCGTGCAGACTCTCGTCGTGGTGGTAGGCTCGCTCTCCGAGCTCGTGGACCCGCAGCAGGAGTCCGAAGCCTGCCAGGACGAGATACGGCACCACGCCGATCCAGCCGGATCGACGCGGTGGAGGTGGGATGATGGGGGCCGAAACCGCGACTCGCGGGCGTTCGCTCAGTTGGACCATCGCGCGTCCGTCCGTGGTTTCGGCCGCGGTGGCGAGCTCTGGTGGCGCATACAAAAGCGCCGGCTCAACCGCCGGCCGACTGGACGACGAGTATAGCATAGGGCCGGACCTCGACCAAGCTGGCCCGCCCGATCACCCACCGCCAGACGCGGGCCGGACTGAGGTCCAGTGTCCTCCGCTCCGCCGCGTAGCCGACGATCACTCGCCGTGTTCGGAGGTCTGCCCCGGCCGCTGGCTCCGCGAGCAGTCGCGGCCCGCTCGCCTGGGCGGCCGAGCCATCGAAGATCGCCGTTGGCACGTCGCGCAAGCTCCAGGCGACGAGCGGCCGCAAGCTCGGATCGACCCGAATCGTCCCTCCAGGATCCGCCCGAAGCCACTTGCGTGCCTCCTCCCGCACGGCGTCGATGTCATCCGTCAGGACAGCGGCGTCGAGCAGGTGCGCCCGCGGACCGCCGCGAGCCTCGACCAGACGCGACCCGGTCGTGATCGTCCAGAGCGTCACGACGATCAGGGTGAACGTGGCGGCGGCCGATCCGAGCTCAGCCCGTGGCAGCCAGTTGATGGCCGCCAATGCGACGATCAGGAGGCCCACCAGCATCACCAATCCCCCGCTCGCCCAGGGGTCCTGACCCGACCGCAGTCCAGCGTTGATCTGAAAGCCCGCCGCCAGGAGAGGCACCAATCCGACCAGGCCGAAGACGGTGGAACGGGCGCTGCCACGCGCCCGAAGCGTCTCGAGCAGACGGCCGAGCCCGAGCCCGCCCAGCAGGGCAGCCGGAATGAGCGGCTGCACCAGGTAGCGGAGATCCGGCTGTCGCATGACGGTAGCGACGACGGTCGAGACGAGCAGCCAGGTGCCCAAGAGGCCCGCCGTCCGCGGGTAGCTGCGAAAGGTGGCCAGGCCGATCATGGCGAGCGCGAAAGCCCCCCCGTCGACCAGGAGGAGCATGATCGGAGCGACCAGCCCCCCGCCACGGACGACGTCGACCGACCATGCCCAGAGCGGATCGAAGAGGCCCGCGCCGAGTCCATTCGGGTTCATCAAGAACCGCGTGTCCACGACCACGGCCAGCAGGAGTGCTATGCCGATCGCCCGTGAAGCGCCGCGCCGCATCGCCGCCCACCAGAGCGGGTGCGCCAGCCGATCGCCTTCGGCGACCGCCAGCGCCAGGGCGAGGCTCCCGATCACCACGGTGAAGCTCGGATCGGCGGCAAGTCCCAGAAGCGCGCTCGAAACGGCGCCGGTCAGCCAGCGCCCATCCTGCTCCCGTGCAAAGCGATAGCCGCAGGTGGCCGTGAGTAGGGCGCAGCAAGCCACCAGCACGGCCGGGGTGGCCGTCCGCGAGGCGACCACCAGGGCCGGACAGGCCGCCAGCAGGGCCGCCGCGCACCACGCTCCCAACCGTCCGAGCCCGGGGCGCAGCCACCAGGCCGCCGCGACGGTTCCGACGCCCGCCACGACGGAAACGAGCCGAGCCTGGCCGTCGCCCGCGCTAAAGAGTCCGAAGACGAGCGAGAGGAGATTGGTCATCAACGGACCGCCGGCGTAAGCCACGCGGCCCTCGTGCCAGAGCGTCCATGCCTCGAGCGCCCGCGCCGCCTCGCCCGGATCGAGCGGCGGCTCGCCAATGCGCGCTGCGCGGACGGCGGCCGCCAGCGCCACGAGCCCGATCCAGGCGAAGCGCTCGCCTCCGGATGGCGCTTCAACTCGATCGACTGGTCTGGCCTGGACGATGGCGCTCATCGCGTCTGCGCCGCGATCTGCTCTGAGGGGACGGCGTACACGACCGTCTCCCCGCGCGCGAACGCGACCGAGAGAAAAGTCCCGAGCCGCTGCCGTGTCTCCGGGCCGTAGCGGTCCCGCTCGAGCCCGCCGAAGAATACGTAGCGGGCACGATAAGGGCCCGCACGATCGAGGAGCTCCTCGCGGGTGCTGGCCCGATAGATCGCGTCGACGTCGCCCTGGCGCCGCCCGATCTCTGGTCGCTCCCCACGCCACTGGAGCTCGTGGCCGACCCAGCCCATGATCGTCGGCAGGCCCGAGAAGGTCGACACGCGGGCGTGCTCACCGTAGTCTGGACCGACCGCCTCGACGACGACCGGGCGCCCCGTGCCGTTCGCCCTCAACCACTGAATCGCATCGTAGTCCGATGGCTGGCCCAGCCTGAGGAAGCGGGATCCGTCAAGGGTCGGCTCGTTCGCGAATCGGCCCGATTTCGTCCAGGTCGCGGCCAACGGGTACACCAGGCCCGGCCCAATGACCAGCCCGACCAGCGCGACGCTGGCCAACTGCCAGCCGCGACCGCGCGGGACCATCGCAGACGAGGTCCAGATCAGCCCCAGCCCGGCCGCTCCGCCGAGCGCCAGAAAGAGCCAAGCGTTGTAGTGGAACTTGAACACGGTGTTCATCCGGCTCCCAAAGACGTCTCGCAGGAAGATCAGCTCGACCACCGTGAGCACCAACAGCCCCCCGAGGGGCAGCAGGGAGCAGAACAGCGCCGCGGAG
>JACCZL010000945.1 GCA_013695975.1 Chloroflexota bacterium | reverse complement strand
GCGCCGGAGCCATCGTCATGGCGATCACCGTCTGGGTCGCTTTCTACATCTCCCCCCAGGCGTGGTTGCTCTGGACGATCCTCTTCTTCGTCGGCGTTGGCCTGATCGTACGAGGCACCGCCGAGGACACGCTCCGTCGAGAGGCCTGGCCGGTCCTGCTCCCGCGCGTCGTCCTCGGGTGGGCCCTGGTCGACAACGCCCAGGATCATTTCTGGACCGCCTGGCTGCCGGCCGGCGGGGGTTTCCTCCAGTCCGCGACCGGCGCCGTCAACCGCCAGCCGCTCTACTTCCTGGACCCGCCGTATCAGGAGTTCCTGCGGGGCGTCGTCGTCCCCAACCCGGGCGTCTGGGCCGCGCTCGTGATGTGCGGTGAGCTGACGTTCGGCCTGATGCTGGCGATGGGCCTCTTCACACCGATTGGGGCGTTCGGCGCGATGTGGCAGAACGGCAACTACATGCTGATGCGGGGCTTCGTCGCCCATTCGGCGTTTGTCGACAAGACGTTCTTCGCGGTCGAACTCTTCTGCCTCATCGTGGCCGCCGGCCTGGCCTACGGGCTCGATGCGTCGCTCCGCCGCCATGTCCCGAGCCCGATCGCGCAGACGCTAATGGGCGTCCCCGGGAAGGAGCCCGAGCGGCTGCCAGTCGGGCGAGCGGAGCCTCAGCCGACCTGAGCCGAGGACCCCGAAGGCAGCATCCGGGAGGTGGGGGCACCATCTCCTGTATGCTGTCTTCGCGTCCCGCCGGAGGAAGCGCTACGGACGACCACCGCCTGGTGCGACTGGCCGGGCTGGCCCTGCCGGCCGCCGTCTGGGTTCTCGGCATCTTCTCGCCGCCGCGTGAGGGGCTGAGCCTCGACTACGTCGCGACGTTCACCGCGCTGCTGATCGCGCTGGTCCTCGTCGACCAGACCGCCCCGCGCGAGCCGTCCCCACCCTGGCGCCGCCTCCTCTGGCTGGGCGCCGAGCTGGTGCTGTGCTGGCTCGTCGTCCGCGTCCACGGCACTCTGATCCGACCGGCCCTGATCTACCTCCTGCCCGCCAGCCGAGCCCTCCTCATCTTCGGCGAGCGCCCGGGGCTCGCCCTGAGCCTGGCGGTCTGGCTGGCCTACGGCCTCAACGTCGCCCTCGACGCCTGGCCCGATCGGCTCGGCGAGTACTTCCCCAACTACCTGTCCTTCTTCCTCGCCCCCTACGTCGTGGCCGTCGTCCTGACGCTGGCCACGGTGCGCCAGGCGGCCGATCGCCGCCGTGTCCAGGCCCTCTACGACGAGCTGCGGGGGGCCCACGAGCAGCTCCAGGCCCTCCATCGACAGGTCCGCGCCGCGGCGGTCGCCGAGGAGCGCAACCGCCTGGCCCGCGAGATCCACGACTCCCTGGCCCACTACCTGACCGTGATCAACGTCCAGCTCGAGGCGGCCGAGAAGCTGGGTCCGGCCCAGCGGGATCGGTCCCTCGACGCGGTCCGCCGGGCCCGCCGCCTGACCCTCGAGTCCCTCCGGGAGGTCCGGCGCTCGGTCGCCGCCCTGCGCGCGGCGACCCTCGAAGAGCTGTCGCTGCCGCGAGCGATCGACAAGCTGGCCGACGAGTTCAGGGCCAGCACCGGGATCGCCGTCGAGCTGCGCCTGGCAGCCGCCGACGACCTCCCCCTGGCGCCGGAGGCCGCCCTGGCCCTCTATCGCGCCGCTCAGGAGGGGCTGACCAACGTCCAGCGTCACGCCCGGGCGGCGACAGTCTGCCTGTCCCTGGCCGCCCACAACGGGAGCGTCGAGCTGTCCCTGCAAGACGACGGCATCGGTCCGCCCGAGGCAAACGGCGCGGGTGAGCGCGGCTTCGGCCTGCTCGGGCTGCGCGAGCGCGTCGAGCTGCTCGGGGGCCGGCTCAGCTTCGGCCGGGCCCCCTCCGGCGGGAGCCGTTTGGCGGTCGTCGTGCCGGCCGGCGGCTCCCGATGAGCCCGCTCGCCCCTTCGAGTCGACCGGCTCGGGCGGTCAGGCTCCTCCTCGTGGACGACCAGAGCCTGCTGCGCGAGGGCCTGCGCACACTCCTGGAGCTGCATGAGGACCTGCGCGTCGTCGGCGAAGCTGGCGATGGGCTCGAGGCCGAGACCCTCGTCGAGACCCTCCGTCCCGACGTCGTCCTCATGGACCTGCGGATGCCGCGTCGCGACGGCGTCGCCGCCACTCGACGGATCACCGCCCGCTGGCCGGACGTCCAGGTGCTCGTGCTGACGACCTACGACGACGACGAGCTGGTCTTCCGCTCGATCGAGGCGGGCGCCTCGGGGTATCTGCTGAAAGACGTCGGCGCCGACCGCCTGGCCGAGGCGGTCAGGGCCGCCAGCCGCGGGGAGTCGCCGCTCCAGCCCAGCGTCGCCCGCAAGGTGCTCGGGCGGCTGCGGAGCGCCGCCGCAGCCACCCCACCGCCCGACTTCCCCGCGGTGGCGGAGGTGCTGACCCCCCGCGAGCTGGACGTCCTCCGCCTCCTCGCCGACGGCACAACCAACCACGAGATCGCCGAGCGCCTCTCGCTGACCGAGGGGACGGTCAAGAACTACATCTCGGCGATCCTCGCCAAGACCGGCCTCCGCGACCGCACCCAGGCCGCCCTCTTCGCCGTCCGCCACGGGCTGGCCGTCTCGTAGGGGCGCGATTCATCGCGGCTCTACGAGGTCGGCGGCCGCGCCCCGGTCCAACCCTGGACCGAGATGTCGAGCATCACCCCGTCCGGACCCTTGTACTTCTCCTCGTGGGAGTCGGGTGTCATGACCCCCTCGAGGTCGGCGCGATACTCGGCGCCGGCTTCGCGCAGGCGGCGGCGGGCTTCCTCCACGTCTTCGACCCAGAATCCCATGTGGTGGATGCCGAGCACGTCCGGGCCGAGCCCGTCCAGGCGGTCGGCCATCTCCTGCTTCTTGAAGCGCAGGACCGTGACGTTCAGATCGCCGTCGCTCAGCCCGATCGCGACCGCCTCCGACGATTCACCGCGTCCCACCTCGACCATTTCGAAGGCGCGCTTGTAGAACTCAGCCGTCTTCTCCGGATCCTTCGTGTGAATGGCGATGTGTCGAAGCTTCGGCATCTGGCGTTCCTCCAACCCGACCGTCGTAGTCGGGCCAGTATAGCCGGACCATCAGCCCGGTCGTGGAGCAAGGTTGCGTGGCGTGGCCTCCCGTGGTCTTGCGTCGACCACCGGCGCTTGCAGAATCGCGCGGGCCACCCGTTTGGTGTAGGAACGGACCAACGTGTCCGCCCTTCTTGTCCGTCGGCCGGCAAGGGCGGACACGTTGGTCCGTTCCTATCAGGACGGCGCCCCCGGGCAAGGG
>JACCZL010000940.1 GCA_013695975.1 Chloroflexota bacterium | reverse complement strand
GCCCTGCGGCACGCCATTCGCGTCGCGCTCGTAGAACAGCGGGACGATCTCTCGCTCGAGCAGGTCGTACAGCGAGCGGCTCTCCAGCTCGTCCTGCTCGTTCGGGTCGTCGTACGCGCGCCGATCGCCGATCGCCCAGCCTAGCCCCGGGCGATACGCTTCGTCCCACCAGCCGTCGAGGTTGCCTACATGAAGCGCACCGTTCGCGACTGCCTTCATCCCGCTGGTGCCGCTGGCCTCGAGCGGCCGACGCGGCGTGTTGAGCCAGATATCCACGCCCTGAACCATTCGGGCGGCGACGCCAATGTCGTACTCCTCCAGCAGGACGATCTTGCCACGCACCTGCTCGTCGCGGGTGAGCTGGACGAGCTGGCGGATCAGCTCCTTGCCGCCGTTGTCGGCGGGGTGCGCCTTGCCGCCGAAGATAAGCTGGACCGGACGGCCGGGCATGCTGAGCAGGCGGATCAGCCGTTGGGGGTCGCGCAGGAGCAGGGTGGCGCGCTTGTACTCGGCGAAGCGCCGAGCGAAGCCGATCGTCAGGATGCCAGGGTCGAGCGCCTCGACGGTCCGGCCCAGCTCGGTCGGACCGGCCCCCTGGCGGGTGAGCTGGGCCGCGAGGCGGGCGCGCACGAAGTACACCAGCTTGGCCCGGCGGCGCTCGTGCCGTTCCCAGAGCTCGCGCGGCGGCAGCGACCTGCGTGGCAGGGCCGAGGCCTCGACCCTCAGCATCGGCTCACTCGCATTGCCGGTGGACTCACTCGACGTGTCCGCTCCCTCGTAGAGCTCCGCGAACTCGCGCGCTACCCAGGAGCGGAGGTGGACCCCGTTGGTCACGCTGCCGACGGGCACCTCGTTCTCGGCCAGGCCCGGCCAGACCTGCCCCCACATTCGGCGGGAGACCCCCCCGTGGAGCTGGCTGACGCCGTTGCTCCGAGCCGCCAGGCGCAGCGCCAGGATGCTCAGGGAGAACGGCTCGCCCTCGTCGGTCGGGTTGTTCCGCCCGAGCGCCATGAACTCCGTTCGCGAGAGTCCGAGCCCACGGTAGTAGTCGCCCAGGTAGTAGTCGACCAGGCCCGGCTCGAAGGCGTCGTGGCCGGCCGCCACGGGCGTGTGGGTGGTGAAAACCAGGCCGGCCGCGGCCACGGTTCGGGCCTCGGAAAAGCCCAACCCATGCTCGGCCATGAGCTGGCGAATCCGCTCGAGCGCGAGAAACGCCGAATGTCCTTCGTTCATGTGACAGACTTCCGGTCGGAGGCCAAGCGCCTCGAGCGCGCGGAGGCCGCCGATCCCGAGCACCAGCTCCTGGCGGATACGGGTATCGCGGTCACCGCCGTAGAGGTGGTCGGTGGTCTGTCGATCGGTGGGGGTATTCGCCTCGACGTCGGTATCCAGGAGGTAGAGCGAGACGCGCCCCACCTGGACACGCCAGACCCGCGCCAGGAGGTCTCGACCGGGGAACTGCAGCCCGACCTCGACCTGGCGGCCGGCCTGATCGAGGGCCGGACGCAGCGGCAGCGCGGCCGGATGGTTGTCGGCGTAGTGCTCCTCCTGCCAGCCCTCGGCGCTGAAGCGTTGCTGGAAGTAGCCGCGGCGATAAAAGAGCCCGACGCCGGTCAGCGAGAGACCGAGATCGCTGGCCGACTTGAGATGGTCGCCGGCCAGCACCCCGAGGCCGCCGGAGTAAATCGGGAGGCATTCGGCCAGTCCGAACTCGGCGCAGAAGTAGGCGACCCGCGGCCGCTCGTTCGCGTCGGCCCCGTCGCTCTCGAGGTAGGCTTGGAGTTCGGCGGCGGCGCCGGCGAGCTCGCGCCGGTAGGCCGCGTCACGGGCGGCCTCGTCGAGGCGGGCCTGATCGGTCGTCCGCAGGGTCAGGACGGGATTGTGGTTGGTCCCTTCCCAGCGGACGGGGTCGAGTCGGCGGAAGAGGTCGGCGGCAGACGGGTCCCAGGTCCAGTGGAGGTTGTAGGCAAGCTCCTCGAGCTGGGCGAGCGCGGGCGGAATCGTCGGCACGACGGTAAACATGCGAGAGGGTCTGATCATGGAGAAAGCGTCGGCCCGATCCCCTTCGACTCGGCGACGCGGAAGTATAGCGGCCGGCGGATCCCCGATCTTCTCGCGGCGGGCGTCGGTCCGTCGGCTCGCATCTGGTATACTTTGCCTGGACCGATCGAGGGCGCGGCCACGAGAGCCGCGCCATTCTTTTGCCCTCCTGAACCTGGAAGAGCCATGCTGACACAAACTCGTGTCCGAACCGAGCTTCGCAACATCGCGATCATCGCGCACGTCGACCACGGGAAGACGACGCTGGTCGACGCGATGCTCAAGCAGAGCAACGTCTTTCGGACCAATCAGGTGGTCGGCGAGCTGATCCTCGACTCGAACGCGCTCGAGCGCGAGAAGGGGATCACCATCCTGGCCAAGAACACCGCGGTCATCTATCGGGGGGTGACGATCAACATCATCGACACCCCGGGCCACGCCGACTTCTCGGGCGAGGTCGAACGGGTGCTGAACATGGCGGACGGTTGCCTCCTGCTGGTCGACGCGGTCGACGGGCCGATGCCGCAGACCCGCTTCGTCCTGCGCAAGGCGCTCGAGCTCGGGCTACAGCCGCTGGTCGTGATTAACAAGATCGACCGGCCGAGTGCGCGCCCGGCCGAGGTGCTCGATCTGGTCCAGGACCTCTTTCTCGAGCTGGCGACCCACGCGGACCAGCTCGACTTCGGGGTCGTCTACACCAACGCCCGTGACGGTCACGCGACTCTGGACCCGAGCCAGCCCGGCACGTCGCTCGTCCCGCTCTTCGAGGCGGTGCTCGAGCAGATCCCCGCGCCGGATGCCGACCTCGAGGGCAGCTTCCAGATGCTCGTCAGCAGCATCGACTACGACGACTATCGCGGCCGCACCGGCATCGGGCGGGTCGCGCGGGGCCGCTATCGGGCTGGCGACGCGCTGGTTTTCGTCGGTCATGCGGGGCCGTCGGCGCCCCAGCGCACGAGCCAGCTTTTTACGTTCGAGGGCCTGCGCCGAATTCCGGCCGAGGAGGTGGTGGCGGGTGACATCGTCGCGATTACCGGGCTCGAGGGGGTCCGGATTGGGGATACCGTTGCCGTCGCCGATCGGCCGGAAGCGCTCCCGCGCCTGGAAGTCGAGGAGCCGACCGTCCAGATGACCTTCGGCGTCAACACCTCACCCTTCGCCGGCCGCGACGGCAAGCACCTGACCAGTCGCCAGCTCCGAGCTCGCCTCTGGCGCGAGCTCGAGACGAACGTCGCCCTGCGGGTCGAGGAGACCGATGTCGCGGACGTGTTCCTGGTCAGTGGCCGCGGCGAGCTGCACCTGGCGATCCTGGTCGAGACGATGCGGCGCGAGGGGTACGAGTTCGAGGTGTCGCGACCGCGGGCGATCACGCGGCAGATCGACGGCCACCTCCACGAGCCGGTCGAGCAGCTCGTCATCGACACGGCCGACGGGTTCGTCGGGCCGCTGACCGAGCAGCTCGCCCGCCGGATGGCCCAGCTCACCAACCTTCAGAACGACGGGGCTGGCCGCGTGCGGCTCGAGTACACCATCCCCACCCGCGGGCTGATCGGCTTCAGGAGCGCCTTTTTGACTACCACGCGCGGCGAGGGCCAGATGTCGAGCCTGCTACTGGGCTTCGAGCCGTGGCGCGGGCCACTCGCGGCGGACCGCAACGGCGCCCTGATCGCCTCCGAGCGCGGCATCGCCCTTACCTTCGGGCTGGCGAACGCCCAGGGCCGAGGGCAGACCTTCATCGAGCCACAGACCGAGGTCTACGAGGGGATGATCGTCGGCGTCAACGCCCGCGAGGACGACCTGGCGGTCAACGTCTGCAAGGAGAAGAAGCAGACCAACATCCGCTCGTCCACGGCCGACATCGCCGTGCGTCTGACGCCCCCGATTCGCCTGAGCCTTGAAGAGGCGCTCGACTTTCTGGCTGCCGACGAGCTGCTCGAAGTCACCCCGAAGGCTTATCGCCTCCGCAAGCGCCTGCTCACCGCTGACGGACGGGCGAGGGATCGCAAGCGCGGCACGGCGCGCCCAACGCTGCCCACGTAGGCCGCGGAACGGTCCCCGGGGTTGTCATTCCCGTCCCACCCGCCAGAGCACGCCACCCGCGGGGACGATCACGTGGCGCGCCAAGCACGAAGGGCGGAGCTGGCGGGCAAGGGTTGGCGCGAGTTCTCGCTGGCGCCCGGCGAGCGCGCGGCCTACGAGATCACTCGCGTCCTCTACCGAGGGCGGACCAGCTTTCAAGAGGTCGAGATCGCCGAGACGCGAGCCTACGGGCTCGCCCTGTTCCTCGACGGCGCGCCGCAGTCCGCCATCGCGGACGAGTTCGTGTACCATGAGGCCCTGGTCCACCCGGCCCTGTTGGCCCATCCCGAGCCTCGCCAGGTCCTGATCGCTGGCGGGGGCGAGGGGGCGACCCTGCGCGAGGTCCTGCGCCACCCGAGTGTCGAGCGCGCGACGATGGTCGACATGGACGGCGAGCTGTTGGATCTGGCCCGCGAGTACCTCCAGCCCATGCACCAGGGCTCGTTCGACGACCCGCGCGCCCGCATCGTGGTCGGCGACGCTCGGTCCTGGCTGGGCGAACAGGCTGAGCAGTACGACGCTATCCTGATCGACCTGCTGGATCCGAGCGAGGAAGGACCCATCGCCCCGCTCTACGACGAGGCGTTCTACCGGCTGGCGGCCAGCCGTCTGGACAGCGGCGGGATCCTCGCGGTCCAGGCTTATAGTTGCGCCCTGAACAATCTCGACTGGTTCGTCAGGATCGTTCACACGCTCGGAGGGGTGTTCCCCCTGGTGCGGCCGTACCGCGCCGAGGTCCCATTCTTCAAAGACAGTTGGGGCTTCTGCACCGCCTCGTTCACCCGCGACCCTGCCGCCTTCGGTAGCCTCGCGGTCGAGGCTGCGCTGTCGGCGCGTGGCCTGGACGACCTGCCGTTCTACGACGGGATGATCCACATGGCGATGTTCGCCCTGCCGCGCTACGTGCGCGAGCGGCTGATCGTCGATGGGTAGCGGGCGAGCGCGATGCGTCCGCACGGCTCGCGGAGCCCGAGCCATCCTCAACGGCGGAGCCATGCTCGCCTGGGGTGGGTACATCGTTCGGCTGCTGCTCCGATCGCTCCACATGCTCCAGCTCGAGGACTACCAGACCTTGCGCTTCCTGCGCTGGTCCCTGGCGAAGCCCGAGCGCTGGGCACGTCTCGATCGAGCTCTGCTGGCGGTGGCTGCTCTTGTCGCGGCGGCCACGACGACCCCTCCCCAACCCCTCCCCGGCGCGGAGAGGGGCTGGGGAGGGGTTCCCCTCCTGGCGACCTGGGCAGCCCTCGGCGTGTGGCTCGGGCGCGGCGCCCGCTTTGGCCGGGCCAAGAAGCCGCTCGTGCTGACGGCGCGGGCGAAGCGACTGCTGGCAGGCGAAGTCGTCGTCGCCACGGCCATCGCCTGCGGACCCGCGGCCGTACTCGCGTTCCGCGACCGGCGACTGGACCGGGCGATGCCGGCCCTGTGGGCGGGCGTGAGCCTCACCAGCCTGTGCACACCGCCGATCGCCGCCGCGGCCAACCTGCTCCTGTGGCCGCTCGAGGAGGGCTTTCGACGCTACTACCTGGACGATGCCCGTCGGCGTCTTCGGCAGTGCGGCCCGACCGTGGTGGCGGTCGCCGGATCGTACGGCAAGACGAGCACGAAGGAGTTCCTCGCGACGATCCTCAGTCGGCGTTGGAGCGTGCTCAAGCCGCCCGGCAGCCACAACACGCCGATGGGCCTGAGCCGGGTGGTCCGCGAACAGCTCGAGCCGCGCCACGAGCTGTTCGTGGCGGAGCTTGGCGACTACGGCCCGGGCGAGATCCGCTCGCTCTGCGAGCTGATCGGACCGCGGATCGGAGTCTTGACGACGATCGGGCCCGAGCACCTGGAGCGCTTCAAGAGCATGGAGCGAATCGTCCAGGCCAAAGGCGAGCTGTTCGAGGCTCTGCCCACGGGCGGGGTCGCCGTCGTCAATCAGGACGACCCGCTCGTTCGGATGCTCGGCGACCGAGCCGAGCAACGGGGTCTTCGAGTCGTCCGCTACGGCTATGCAGGGGATGGGAACTCGGGCATGGTGCAGGCGCGGGACGTTCGCACGACCCGGGAGGGTCTAGTCTTCACCGTCACCGCCGAGGGTCACGGCGAGGCCGTCTTCGAGATCGGCGTCCTCGGGCGGCACAACGTCGCGAACGTCCTGGCGGCGACGGCGGTCGGGCTCGAGCTGGGGATGGCGCTAGCGGAGATCGCCGAGGCCGTTCGTCAGATCGCCCCGGTCGAGCATCGCCTCCAGCCGATTCGGGGGGCTGGCGGGGTGCTCGTCATCGACGACACGTTCAACTCGAACCCGCGTGGCGCCGCCGAGGCGCTCGAGGTCCTGGCGGCGCTCGAGGGCGGTCGCCGCGTCCTCGTCACGCCCGGTATGGTGGAGCTGGGCGAACGGGAATTCGAGGAGAATCGAGCCTTCGGCCACAAGGCCGCCGCGGTCTGCGATGAGGTCATCCTCGTCGGCCGCGAGCGTGCTCGTCCATTGCAGGCGGGACTCCACGACGCCGGCTATGCCGAGTCGCAGACCCACGTCGTCGGCAGCCTCGCCGAGGCGACCGCCCGCCTCCAGGGCATGCTCCGCGCCGGCGACATCGTCCTCTTCGAGAACGACCTGCCGGACCTGTACGACGACACCAACACGGACCATGAACCGTCCAGCCCCGTAGCGCGGGGGCTTGTCCCCC
>JACCZL010000915.1 GCA_013695975.1 Chloroflexota bacterium | reverse complement strand
ATCAAGGGCTCGACCGAGCTGATCCACGAGCTGGACGTCGAGGAAGCCCAGATCGTGCTCGACGGCGCCGTCACACTGATGATGGATGCCGTCCATGGGTACGAGGGGACGGTGAACCACGTCCTGGGCGATGGGGTCATGGCCCTGTTCGGCGCCCCCATAGCGCACGAGGACCATGCCGTCCGGGCGTGTTATGCCGCCCTGGCAACCCAGGACGCCATCCGGCGGTACTCCGAGGAGGTCCGTCGTCGGCACGGCCTTGAGGTCCGTGCACGAGTGGGCCTGAACTCGGGCGAGGTGGTGGTCCGGGCGATCAGCAACGATTTACGGATGGACTATTCGGCGATGGGCCAGACGGTGCATCTGGCTTCCCGCATGGAGCAGCTCGCCGGAGAAGGGACCATCCGACTGACGGCCGACACGTTGGCGCTGGCGGAAGGATATGTCCAGGTTCGGGCGGTTGGCGGCGTCCCCGTCAAGGGGCTAGCCGATCCCGTCGAGGTGTTCGAGCTGGTCGGCACCGGCGCAGTCCGGACGCGGCTGCAGGCATCGGCGGCCCGGGGACTGACCCGCTTCGTTGGGCGGCAGGCCGAAATGGAAACCATCCACGCACTACTGGCGCAGGCGGGCGGCGGCCACGGCCAGGTAGTCGCCCTCGTCGGAGAGCCCGGCGTCGGCAAGTCGCGGCTGGTCTGGGAGGTCACCCACTCCCACCGCGTCCAGGGATGGACGATCCTGGAGTCTGGCTCGGTCTCATACGGGAAGGCGACCTCCTACTTACCCGTGATCGACCTGCTCAAGACGTACTGCAGGATCGACACCCGCGACGATGCGCGCGCCATACGCGAGAAGGTCTTGGGGAAGCTACTCACGCTGGACCGAGCCCTCGAGTCGATCTTGCCGGCCCTTCTGGCGCTGCTAGATGTGCCCGTCGAAGATCCGGCCTGGCAGGCATTCGATCCGCCCCGACGCCGTCAGCAGACCCTCGACGGGCTCAAGCGACTGCTACTGCGCGAGAGCCAGGTTCAGCCGCTGCTGCTGGTGTTCGAGGATCTCCATTGGATCGATGCCGAGACCCAGGCTCTGCTCGACGGCCTGATCGAGAGCCTGCCGACGGCGCACGCCGTCCTGCTGGTGAACTACCGCCCCGAGTATCGGCATCACTGGGCCCACAAGACCTATTACACCCAGCTCCGGATCGATGCGCTGCGGCCCGAGAGCGCCGACGAACTGCTGGAGGCGCTGCTCGGGCAGGATCCGTCCGTCGAGCCGCTCAAGCAGCACCTGATCGAGCGGACCGAGGGCAACCCGTTCTTCCTGGAGGAGAGCGTCCGCACTCTCGTCGAGACCGGTGTCCTGGTGGGCGAGGGGGGGACCTATCGCCTGGCGAAGGGCCTGCCGAGCGTCCGCGTGCCGGCCACGGTGCAAGCGGTGTTGGCGGCCCGAATCGATCGCCTCGCACCCCCGGAGAAGCGGCTGCTCCAATTGGCCGCCGTGATCGGCAAGGACGTGCCGGACGCGCTCCTGCGAGCGATCACCGAGCTGGCCGAGGAGGAGCTGCAAGCCAGCCTCGCGCGGCTCCAGGCGGCGGAGTTCCTATACGAGGCGGGCCTGTTCCCCGAGCTGGAGTATACGTTCAAGCACGCGCTGACCCACGAGGTCGCCTACGGCGGCCTGCTCAAGGAGCGTCGACGGGCGCTCCACGCCCGGATCGCCGAAGCGATCGAGCACCAGTACGCCGATCGCTTGGCCGAGCAGGTCGAACGGCTCGCTCAGCACGCCCTCCGAGGCCAGGTCTGGGACAAGGCGCTCGCCTACCTCCGGCAGGCCGGGGCCAGGGCCGTTGCCCGCTCAGCTCACCGCGAGGCGGTCGGGTACTTCGAGCAGGCGCTGACCGCTCTGGAGCATCTCACCGAAGGTCCCGAACGGCTCGAGCAGGCCATCGATCTCCGACTGGAGCTGCGCAACGCCCTCTTCCCGCTCGGCGAGCTCGGCCGGATCTTGAACTACCTTCGCGAGGCCGAAACCCTGGCGGGCGGCCTCGATGATCAACGCCGTCTGGGTTGGGTGTCCGCCTACCTGTCCGCCACCTTCTGGCTCAGGAACGACTATCCGCGGGCAATCGAATCTGGTCAGCGCGCGCTCGTCATCGCCAGCGCCATCGGCGATGTCATGCTCCAGCTCCAAAGTAATCACCGCCTGGGCAACATCTTCCTTTCGCTCGGCGACTACCCTCGCGCGGTGGGCTTCCTCCGACAGATCGTCGAGTCGCTCGATGGCGATCTCCTTCGCGAGCGCTTCGGACAGGACGCCCTGCCGTCGGTGATCGACCGGCAGTGGCTGGCCTGGTGCCTCGCCGAGCTCGGCACGTTCCCCGAGGCCCTCGTCCACGCGCGAGAGGCCGTCCGGATCGCCGAGTCGATCGACGCGGCGTACGACCTGATCCTGGCACATCGCGGCCTCGGCAACGTGTACCTACGAAAAGGACAGATCCACGAGGCCATCCCCGCGCTCGAGCGCGCCACAGCGCTCTGCCGCCACGCGAAGATCCGAGTCTTGTTCGACTTTACAGCGTCCCACCTGGGCTATGCGCTTGCGGTGTCGGGGCGTGTCGTCGACGGCGTGCGTCTGCTGGAGGAAGCGCTGCAGGACGCGGACGCGACCGGGAGCGCTAACCATTCGCTCCTGATCGCCTATCTCGGCGAGAGCTACCTCCTGGCCGGTCGTATCGAAGATGCGCTCGCAGCTGCTGGGCGGGCACTGGCGCTCTCCCGCGAGCACGGTGAACGCGGTCACCAGGCGTATGTCCTCAGACTTCTCGGCGAGATCGCCTCCCGCCGCGAGCCCCCGGATGACGAGCAAACCGTAGCGCACTACCAGGAGGCGCTCGCGCAAGCGGAGGAGCTGGGGATGCGTCCGCTCCAGGCCCACTGCCACCTCGGCCTCGGCAAGCTCTACCGCCGGATCGGCCGCCTGGACGAGGCGCGCGCCGAGCTGGCGACTGCGCTCGCGATGCTCCGCGAGATGGAGATGCCGCTCTGGCTGCCCGGAGCCGAGGCCGAGCTGGCCAAGGTCCAGGCATTAGCCGCCAGCTCGGCCGCGAACTGATCTCGCCGCAGATCGAACGGAGCCGGCCGCCCCCGCGGTAACCGATACTGTCAGCAGCCCCACCGCGCTGCGGCGCGTTCGGCGTCATCACAGGGCAGATCACGGAGACGGAGCACGCTGTGTGACGGTCCACGGAGTGAGCCCTGAGGCCCCATCCGCGACAGACCGCCCCCTGCGCGAGCTGCGGGGTGTCGTCGAGCGGATCACCTACCAGAACCCGGAGAACGGCTTCACCGTCGCCCGCCTCGCCCCGGAACGCCGCGACGC
>JACCZL010000899.1 GCA_013695975.1 Chloroflexota bacterium | reverse complement strand
CGCGCCCCTACACAATCATTCGGCGATCAGTCGCACATCGGTGACGGTCGCGTCGAAGTCGTGACCGGCCGAGAGGATCTCCAGTGAGCGTATGTAGGCCGGCCGCTCCGGCAGGTCCGCCAGGCGCCCGAGATAGGGGTACCATTGACCCTGGGCGATCAGCTCGCCACCCTCGGTTGGGCGGTTATCGGGGTTGGCGTAGAAGAACCCCTGTGACCACCCCGGCCGGCCGCCCTTCTCGTCGGTGTAATGGACTCGTAGCATGAGCGGGTACTCCGAGCCGAGATAGCCGCCGCCGGAGAGGCTGGCGTGGTCGATCTTGATCCACGCTGTGAAGCTGACGTTGCGGTAGGCCGAGACGTCGCGATTGATCTCCTGGACGATGCCGGTTTCGTTGTGGGTGTCCTTGGCGGTGTCGCGGCTGATCTTCAAGGCCTGGACCTTGCGGCCCACGATCGTGTCCTCGACCAGCCGCCGTGTCCCGCCGATGTCGGGCCGCCCCGCCTCGCCCTTGTCGAGCATCGTCCAGCCCTGGAGCTGGCGCGAAAAGTCGCCGTTGCGGACCAGGTTCTCCACCAGCGAGAACGGCCCTCGGGGGAAGCCGTCCGGCCCCAGAATCGCTCGCTGCCCGTCGCGCAGCCGCACGACGTTCGTGTCGATCTCGGCTTTGGCCCGACCGGTGTACGACGAGACGCGGGTCCCGTCCTCCTGGACCCAGACCAGATAATCGCCCTTGCTCAGGCTCACCACGCCATGGGGCGTCGCTACGGTGACCTCGCGCCCGAATGGCAGCTTCCCGGCAACGTTCAGGTTGGCAGCGCCGCTGCTCAGACTGAGCGAGAGCCGGGTGTGGTCGGCGTTGAACCTGCCGATCCGGTGGGTCGCCAGCTCGAGCCGACTGTTTCGCATCAGGGTGACGCTGCTGCCGTCGAACAGCTCGAGCATCGCCCGCCCCGATTCGCCGACCTCGACGAAACCACCCTCGTCGACGGTCATCCCGGGCCGGGCCCGCAACTGGCCAAACCCGGCGGCCCCTTCGTAGAACACCGTCCCATAGTCGACCGACAGCAGCGCCGGTGCGGCATCGGTCGCATACCGACGGTAGTTGTTGGCCGTCACCAACGCACCGGCCACGAGTCCGCACCACACGAAGAAGGCGAGGCTGAAGCAGACCCAGGTTCGCCGCTCGGCGCGCCGAGCGCTAGATCCCGCGTCGGGCGTCGCCGACGCCGCCCGCATCCGTGCCGCGTCGCTCGCCGTCGCACTCATGGCGCGCGCTGCCCAATGGACATCTCGCAGAGTCTAGCAGACCCCCTCCACGAGACGCCAAGCCGTTGCCGAGCCCCGAGAGCGTGGGCTATACTCGATCCCGACGGGCCGCTAGCTCAATTGGTAGAGCAGCTGACTCTTAATCAGCCGGTTATAGGTTCGAGTCCTATGCGGCTCACCCGTTCGACCAGATAGCAGAAGCCCCCTCAACCGAGGGGGCTTCTGGCGTACCGCGGCCAGTTCACCACCTACTGGAACCGCGGGCCTTGATCGGACCATCAGCCCATGCTACCGTCCTTTTCAGGATCGAAGGCAGGGTGGTCTGAGGTCGACCTGAGCAGGACTGGTGGAGGGCCGCATGGCGGGACGGGTGTTCGTTCGGGGACTCGAGGGCGAGAAGTACAACCTCAAGGCCGAACGTCAGGCGCGGCTGCGCGCGGGGCACGTGGTGCCGGCCGAGCGGCGCAAGTGGCGAGACGAGAAGACCCCCGGGCACGAGGACTCGTCGCCCACCTCGCGGGCCAAGTACCTCCTCGCGCCCGGCGACGACCCTTTCCTCACGCAGTCGATCCTCTGTCACTTTGTCGAGATCGCGCCAGGCGGCGCCAACGGCGGGCACGGCCATCAGAACGAGGCCGCCTTTTACATCCTCGAAGGTCGCGGCTACGAGATCCACGACGCCCAGCGTTACGACTGGCAGGCCGGGGATTTGGTCATCGTCCACACCGATTGCCGCCACCAGCACTTCAACGCCAGCCAGACCGAGCGGGCGTTGGCCCTGGTGGTCAAGGCCAAGGCCCAGTTCCTGTTCCTGGGCCTGACCCAGCAGGGCCGCGACACGACGATCCCCGATGGGGAGGAGGACCGCTTCGGACCCCGCGAGGACTGGACCGGTCTCTGGACCCCTGGTGGCGAGACCAAACGGAAGGTCGTCGCCGGCCGCGACGAGCCCTGGCACCCGACTCGCGATGGCACGGTCAAATGGCTGGCCAATGGGGAGATGGACGTCAGGATCAACAGCGTCGACGTCTGGCTCCAGCAGATCGCTCAGGACGGTCGCACCGCTCGGCACTGGCACATGGCCGACGAGCTGTATTTCGTCGTAGAGGGCTCCGGCTACTCGCTCGAGTGGCAGGTCGAAGCCGACATCGACGACCGTTACTACGCGCGGGTGGCCAAAGAGCCGCGACGCCACACCTGGCAGAAAAACGACCTCGTCTACGTCCCGCAGAACACCGTCCACCAGCACTTCGCCACGGGTGACGCGCCGGTCCTGCTGTTAGGCTCCCAGAATCGGCTCTACAAGCACCTGGGGTACGACGCGGTGCGCTACCTCGAGCATGCCCCCGAGTGGGACGAGGCGCAGGCGAGCGAGCGTCAGCCCG
>JACCZL010000872.1 GCA_013695975.1 Chloroflexota bacterium | reverse complement strand
GCGTCGCTCGGCTTGGTCGCTGGTGGGGCGGCCGGCGCGCACGCCGCCAGCAGCAGCGCCACGGCGACGCACCAGGTCACGGTATGGGCGCGGAGCCCTGCACCACGATGAACAGAGCCGAATCCGATCATGCTTTTCTCCCCTGCACGGAACCGCCGGCCTGTGGCAGTGGCCCAGTCTAGCCGGTCCCCACGCATCCCAGCCACCACGGAGCCGCGCAAGGCGCGGCCGACTGGGGCCACGCGGTACCCTGTCCTGGATGCCACACTGGGAGGCGCCACCGTGACCGACCTGTCCGCCACCACCCTCACGGTCCTGTATGCCGAGCCGATCCCGGCTGACCTGCAAGCCATCGCCGTCGCGGCCTTGCCACCTGGATTCCGCCTGGAAGCCGTCGCCAGCAAGGATCGCGGCGAGCTGCTGGGGCGGGTCGGAGACGCCGACTTCATCGTGGTCGCGACGACGCGGGTCGACGAGAAGCTACTCCGCGCCGCCTCGCGCCTGCGGCTCGTCCAGCACCAGGGGGTCGGCTACAACAATGTCGACCTGGCGGCCTGTGCGCGGGCCGACATCCCGGTCGCCCTGACCCCCGAGGGCACGACGACCGGCGTTGCCGAGCACACGATCCTCCTGATCCTGGCCCTCTACAAGCATCTCCGCGTCGCCGAGGCGGCCTTGCGGGGCGGCGGTTGGCCGGTCTGGGAGCTGCGCTCGAGCAGCTTCGAGCTAGCCGGCAAGACGCTCGGCCTGGTCGGCTTCGGACGGATCGGTCGGGAGGTCGCCAGGCGCGCCCGCGCCTTCGATGCTCGGATCGTGTACTACGACCCTTTCCGAGCATCCCACGATGTCGAGACGGCCCTGGAGGCCGCCTTTCTCTCCCTCGACGAGCTGCTCGGCCGGGCCGATATCGTGAGCCTCCACCTCCCCCTCAGCGACGAGACCCGTGACCTGATCGGGACGCGCGAGCTGGCCCTGATGCGCCCCCACGCGGTGTTGATCAACACCGCTCGCGGCCCCCTCATCGACGAAGCGGCCCTGGCCCGGGCTCTGGCGACTGGTCAGATCGCTGGGGCCGGCCTCGACGTCTTTCGCCAGGAGCCCCCCGAGCCCGGCAACCCGCTCCTGGCGCTCGAGAACGTCGTGCTGACCCCTCACGTCTCGGCCGGCACCCGCGACGCCTTCGAGACGAAGATGCGCGCCGCCTTTGCCAACATGGCCCGCGTCGCCCGCGGCGAGCCGCCGCTCAACCGAGTCGAGGCCTGAGCGGGTCGCCGGCCGCGCCCTTAGCCGAGCGCCAGAGCGACCACCCCGACGACCATGGCCGCCGCGGCGAGCAGGCGGCGTCGGGCATCGCCCTCAGCCAGCAGGCGGGTCCCCAGTAGGACGCCGATGAGGATGCCGATCTCTCTGGCCGGGGCGACGTAGCTGACTGGGCTGGTCACCAACGCGATGAGGACCAGGATATACGAGAGCGGGCTGAGGATGGCGATGCCGAGCGCCTCGGTTCGATGCTCGCGCCAGCCAGCCCGGACCTCGTCCCAGCGGGCGATGGCGAGCGGGGTCAGCAGCAGCGCACGGCCGGCCGTGAAGCCCCAGAAGTACACCAGCGGCGGGATCGCCGCCCCCGCGATGCCCACCGCCTGCTTGTCCCAGAGGGTGTAGGCGGCGATCACGACGCCGGTGGCGATGGCGTAGGCGACCGATCGCCCGGCGCCCGAGCGCCGCAGCGTCCGCGGGTCGCCCGTCAGGGCCACGACGCCGACTCCGATCAGGAGGGCGCCCAGGAGCGCCAGCGGCGTGGGGCGCTCGCCCAGCAAGGCGATGGCCGCCGCGGTCGAGAGCATCGGTCCCAGGCCGCGCGCGAGTGGGTAAACCACCGAGAGGTCGCCGGCTCGGTAGCCCTGCTGGAGCAGCAGGAAGTACCCGAGGTGCAGGACCGCGCTGCCGGCCATGAACACGAGCTCGACCGCCCCGATTCGCGGCTGCTGGAGCACTAGCGCGACGAGTGCGAGTGGGGCGCAGAAGGCGACCGACAGGGCGTCGAAGAGCCAGGTGAACGCGACGCCGCCGCGGGCCCGCTTGGCGAGCAGGTTCCAGGACGCATGGGCGATGGCAGAGAAGAGGACCAGGGCCAGGGCAAAGCCGGTCACGCCGGGCTCATGCCGAGGTCGATCGCTCTGAGGGCACCCATCCACCTACCACCTGTTACCTACCTGTTGTAGTCGACGAAGCGGTACCCGACGCCCCGCTCGGTGAGGATGTAGCGGGGGTTTGATGGGTCGGGCTCGATCTTCTGGCGGAGGTAGTTGATGTACAGGCGCAGGTAGTGGCTGGCGTCGCGGTACTCCGGGCCCCAGACGCGCGAGAGGAGCGTTTCCTGGGTCATGACGACGCCGGGGTTGCCGACCAGGTGGTAGAGGAGGCGGAACTCGGTCGGGCGGAGCGGGACTTGCTGGCCGTTGACGACGACCTCGCGGCGCTCGAAGTCGATTCGGAGATGGTCGTCGACGACGATCTCCTGGCGGGGCGTCGGCGGCGGCAGCTCGGCTCGACGGAGCACCGCCTTGATGCGGGCGACCAGGATGGCCTGGCTGAACGGCTTGGCGACGTAATCGTCGGCCCCTAGCTCGAGCCCGCGGGTGACGTCCCGCTCGTCGGCCTTGACCGTCAGCATGATCACCGGCACGGTCGAGAATTTCCGCAGCTCGCGGAGCGTCTCGAAGCCGTCCAGGCCAGGCATCATGACGTCGAGGACGACCAGGTCGACCAGGAAACGTCCCAGCTTCTCAATCGCCTCGAGCCCATTGTCCGCCTCGTAGACCTCGAAGCCCTCGATCTCGAGGTTCATCCTGACCGAGTCAAGGATACGCGGCTCGTCGTCGACGAGCAGGATGCGGCGTTGGGAGACGGCCATCAGCGTGGCAGCCTGAGAGAGAAGGTGCTGCCGTGGTCCGAGCCGGGCGACTCGACCCAGATGCGGCCGCCGTGGGCCTCGACGATGACCTTGCAGATGTACAGGCCCAGGCCGACACCCTTGGTAGTGCGACTCAGCCCGGTGTCGACGCGATGGAAGCGGTCGAAGATGCGGTCGCGTTCGTCGCTCGGGACGCCGACCCCCTCGTCATGCACGGTCATGACGACGAAGCCGGGCTCGGCGCGGCCCCCGACGACGACCGGTTCCCCCCCCGGCGAGTATTTGATCGCGTTGTCGAGCAAGTTCCCGAGCGCCACGCCGAGCTTCTCACGGTCGCCTCGGACGATCGGGAAGTCGGGCGGGAAATCGGCGCTGATGGTGTGCCCCGGGGCGTGGGGGCGGCTCCGCGCGGCTACTGTCTCGGCCAGGTCAGCCAGGTCGACCGGCCCCATCGACATCGCGACGCGGCCGGCCTGGATCCGTGACAGGTCGAGCAGGTCGGTGATCAGGCGGTGGAGGCGGTCGCACTCCTCCTCGATCGTGTGGGCGACGCGAGTGACCGTCTCGCGGCTCCAGGGCGCGTCCGGCCGAGCCAGGGTCCCGGCGTAGGCCTTGATGATCGCGACCGGTGTCTGCAGCTCGTGGCTCACGATCGAGATGAACGACGACTGCATCGTCTCGAGGCGGTCCTTCTCGGCCGCGGTTGCCGCCGCCAGGCGGGCCTGCTCGATCGCCGTGCGGGCCTGACGGGCAAAGAGGTCGAGCAGCTCGAGGTCGCTCGCCTCGAAGCGGGCTGCCGAAGGCTCGCGGAACACGTAGATGACGCCGACGAGGTCCGGGCCACGAGCCGGTACCGGTGGGACCTGCCCACCCTCCGCGGGGTGGGGAAACCGCGAAGCGGACCCGGGCGCCTCCACGTCCTCCGCCCCTACGGGCCCGCGACCCGCGACGGTGAGCGGCAGGGCGAGGATCTGGGTCGGGATATCGTCAGCCATGCCCGCGCCGTCGGGCGGGACTGGGAACACCGACACCGTCTCGCCGACCCGGCCGAGGTGGTCGAGGATGACCTGGTCGAGGCGGGGATGGAGCGACCCCAGCGTCCTCTCGTCGAGCCCGTAGCCGGCGCCGACGGCCAGGCGAGCCTCCGCCTCGTCCCAGAGCGCGACGGCGCCCGCGCTGCCCCGCAGCATCTGGACGGCGCCCAGGACGATCAGGTCGAGGATCGCCCGCAGATCGGTTTGGTGGAGGGCCATGGCGCAGCGGTCAGCGTAGGGGCGGGGTCTTCCCGCCCCGGCTGGGGCGGGGTCTCTCGGCCCCTACCGGCGGTTGGATCAGACTGGTGGCTGTCATGGTCAGGGGGATCGGCAGGTCGAGGAGCTGGAGGACGGTTGGGGCGACGTCGGAGAGGCGACCACCCTCGCGGAGCGCCGTCACCGCGGCGGCGCCGACGACGATCACCGGGACCGGATTGGTGGTGTGGGCGGTCTTGGGCTCGCCGGTCTCCGGGTCCACCATCTCCTCGGCGTTGCCGTGGTCAGCGGTCACAAGGGCCACCCCGCCAACTTCGAGGGTCGCCGCGACGACCCGGTCGATGCAGCCGTCGACGACCTCGGCGGCGCGAATGGCCGCCGCCAGGACGCCGGTGTGGCCGACCATATCCGGATTGGCGAAGTTCACGGCGACGAGGTCGTAGCCCTCGCGCAGACCTGCCGCCGCGCGCTCGGCGACGCCATGCGCGCTCATCTCTGGCTGGAGGTCGTAGGTCGCTACCCTGGGCGATGGGATGAGTGCCCGGTCCTCGTTAGGGAACGGTTCTTCCCAGCCGCCGTTGAGGAAGTAGGTGACGTGGGCGTACTTCTCGGTTTCGGCCACGTGGAGCTGGCGCAGGCCGGCGCTCGCCACGATCTTTGCCAGCGGCGTCTCGACCCTGACCGGCGGGAAGGCGACAGCCGTCACCGGCACGCTGTCCTCATACTGGCCGAAGGTGACGAAGTGGAGGGGGCTCGGCGAGCCCAGGCGCTCGAAGCCGTCAAAGTCGGGTTGGACCAAGGCGCGGGTAAGCTGGCGCGCGCGGTCGGCGCGGAAGTTGAAGAAGATCACGGCGTCGCCCGCGCGGATGCGCCCGACGTTGGGGTCGCCGACGATGGTCGGGCGGACGAACTCGTCGCCGAGGTCCTGTTCGTAGGAGGCGCCCACGGCAACGGTTGCCGAATCGGCCCGCTCGCCCTCGCCGACGACGAGCGCACGGTAGGCGGCGGCAGTGCGGTCCCAGCGCTTGTCGCGGTCCATCGCGTAGTAGCGGCCGATCACCGAGGCGATTCGAGCGCCGCCGCGCGCGGCCAGCTCCGCCTCGAGTCGTTCGAGGTCGTCGAGGGCCTGACGGGGCGGGACGTCGCGGCCATCAAGAAACACGTGGATCTGGACGTCGGCGACGCCGTGCCGGCGGGCCAGCTCGACCAGCGCCAGGCAGTGGCTGGCGTGGCTGTGGACGCCGCCGTCACTGTAGAGGCCCATCAAGTGGAGCCTCGCGCCTTCGGGCGCATCGCGTACGGCCTCGACGGCGCCCACGAGGGCGGCGTTGGCGAAGAAGGTCTTGGCCTCGATCTCCTGGTCGATCCGCGGCAGGTCCTGGAGGACGGTGTAGCCGGCCCCGATGTTGAGGTGGCCGACCTCGGAGTTGCCGATCTGGCCGGCCGGCAGGCCCACGGCCGCGCCCGAGGCCTCGACGGTCGTGTGGGGCGAGGTCTCCCAGAGGCGGTCCAAAGCCGGCGTGCTGGCGAGGCTCAGCGCGTTGGCCGGCCCGTCTGGCGCGCAGCCCCAGCCGTCAAGCACGATCAGCGCGAGCGGGCGTCGTTGAGCCATCCGATCCTCCGATGGTCCCATTGTAGTCCTGAGAGGCTGCGAGGCTCGCCGGCGAGCAGCCGAAAACTGTACCGCGACCGTTCGTAGGGGTGGTTCGCGAACCGCCCCTACCGGGCCGC
>JACCZL010000856.1 GCA_013695975.1 Chloroflexota bacterium | reverse complement strand
AGCGCCCGCGGCCCCCATTCGAAGCGCCCCTGGTGCAACCCGATCACCCGCCCTCGAGTGAGCTCGTCGGCGACGATGTCGACCAGACGATCCTCATCCTCGACCACCTCGTATGGGACACCGCGGGCCTCGACGGCCGCCTTGATCTCGTCAGGGCCATACGCTCGCCCCCAGTACGCGTGCTCCATGACGAACGCCCGCGGCTTCCCGAGCAAGACGTGGTAGGCGTAGAGCGCTGCCCCGACCGCCCCACCCGAGTCCCCGGCCGCCGGCTGGATGTACAGCTCCTCGAACGGCGTCTCGCGGAGGATCCGACCGTTCGCGACGCTGTTGTAGGCAACCCCCCCTGCCATGCACAGCCGCTTCGAACCGGTCCGTTCGTGGAGGTAGCGGGCGATATTGACGATCGCCTGCTCGGTCGTGGCCTGGACGCTCGCGGCCACGTCCGCGTAGTACTGGTTCGCGGCGACCGCCGCCTCCATCGCATCCGCCGGCACCCCAGTCTCCCGAGTAAAGAACTCGGACTCCGGACGGCGGGCCTCGCCGAACAGCTCCTCGAACTTGCGGCTAAAGGTGTGCTCCACTGAGTGATGGAAGCTGAAGTAGTCCATGTCGAGCCAGAAGCTGCCATCGTTCCCGAAGTCAATGACCTTGCGCACTTGATCGACGTGCTCCGGCCGCCCATACGGCGCCATGCCCATCACCTTGTACTCGCCGTCGTTGACCTCGAAGCCGAGCCAGGCCGTGAACGCGGAGTAAAACAGTCCGAGCGAGTGCGGGAAGCGCGCCTCCTGGAACAGCTCGATACTGTTAGTGCCGGTCCCGTCCCAGGTGGCCTTGCCCACCCCCAGCGCGGCCGTCGTCCACTCCCCAACCCCATCGAGCGTCAGGACCGCCGACTCGTCATACGGGGAGCAGAAGAACGCGCTCGCCGCGTGGGACAGGTGATGCTCGACGAACAGGATCTTCTCGCGAGGAATGCCGAGCTGTCCACGGATCTTGTCTTTGACCCACAGTTTCTCGGTCAGCCAGACGATCATCGCCTCGCGAAAGGCGACCAGCGACCTCGGCCAGGTCGCGAGCATGCTGGTCAGCACGCGCTCGAACTTGGGCAGCGGCTTTTCGTAGAAGACGACGTAGTCCAGCTCATCGGGCGTGATGCGGGCCTCTTCGAGGCAAAACTGCACCGCGTGCACCGGATAGCCCGAATCGTGCTTCTTACGCGAGAAGCGCTCCTCCTCAGCCGCCGCGATCAGGACCCCGTCACGCAGGATGGCGGCCGCCGCGTCGTGGTAGAAACACGAGATCCCGAGCACGTACACGCTAGTACTGCCTCCGCCCATCCTCGAGCGTCGAGTCGGTGGTGGCCCGCTCGCACCAGTAGCTGGGCCCATCAGGGCGCTTGATGCCGAGACGGTCCGCGACCCGCGCCTGCCAGAGGCCAAACGGCGCCACCAGCGTGCAGTAGAAGACCGTCAGGATGATCCGTGCCTGAATGTTCCCCAGGCGCTCACTGAAGGCTTTCCACTTTCTCCAGCCGCCGATCAGCGTCTGCTTCACCGAGCCATTCCCCTGCCGCTGTCGCCGACCAGCGCCCGAGGGAACGCCGCGCCAGCTCCCCGTCAAACGCTAGAAGATCGTGTAAATAAACGGCCCCAGCGGAGTCGCCGACGCGAGGATCAGCAACATCCCGATCAGGAGGAGGCCTGCCACGACGGGTACCAGGAACCACGCCCCACGCTTGATGAGAAACTGAAAAAGCTCGCCAATGGTCCTGAGAACACCCACTCGAATGGCCTCCATCGAGGTTCAGCCGACACCGCGCTAGTATACCGAAACTCGGGCCCCCGAAGCACCCAGAGGGAGCCGCGCCGAATGCCCTCACGCAGGAAGGGGCCGGCCCCCTCGGGACCGGCCCCTTCCTGCGTCTGCGCGTGTCGAACCTGCTAGTCGCGCCGGAGCGGGCGGTCGCCCTCCCCCTCGCGCCTTCGGCGCTCGCGGGCCTCGTCCTCGGTCTCAGTCGCCGCGTCACCACCGGCGGCGCCAGCGGTGCCGCCGATCGCCGCCCCAGCGACTGCTCCCGGAGGTCCGCCGACCAGGCCACCCGCCACGGCGC
Source organism: Chloroflexota bacterium (assembly GCA_013695975.1). GTDB lineage: Bacteria > Chloroflexota > UBA6077 > UBA6077 > JACCZL01 > JACCZL01. The sequence goes on along the minus strand of JACCZL010000856.1, from coordinate 301 downwards.
CCACAGTTCCGCCGACCGCCGATCCGCCGACCACGCTGCCGGTCTCGCTCTCGGGCCGATCTCGGTCGCCGTGGCCGCGCTCCGTGCTGCTCATGCCGGTGTCAGCATCGAGGCCCGATGTGCGTCGCGTAGTCCCCATATCCGACGCCGAGTAGTCACGCGCACGGGTCGCGTCGTGATCGCTCCCGCGCCGCTCCCGAGCCTCGTCGTCGGTCTCGGTCGCCGCGTCGCCACCAGCGGCACCGGCGCTGCCACCGATCGCCGCTCCAGCCACGGCGCCCGGCGGCCCGCCGACCAGGCC
>JACCZL010000854.1 GCA_013695975.1 Chloroflexota bacterium | reverse complement strand
GACGCGGCCGCCGTCGTCGGCTTGGCACCAGCCGGCGCCGAGGTCGCGCTCGACGGGGCCGGGGCGCCACCCCCACTGCAGCCGGTGACCAGCGTCAGAACGGTCAGGCAGACCGCCCACCGCATCAACAGACCCTGCACAACGTACCTCCCCATACTGGCTACATTCCGGGATCGATCGTCCGAACCTGGTTCCACGGCGTCAGCAGCCGCCCGATCAGGTCGACGATGACGAAGAGCACCACCCCGATCACCACCAGGACCATGATGGCAGCGAAGCTGAGCGTCGTATCGAGCTGGCTGTTGGCAAAGATGATCAGGTAGCCGAGTCCCTTGTCGGCGCCGACCCACTCGCCGACGACTGCCCCGACCACGGCGAGCGTGATCGCGATCTTGAGCCCGGCCATGATCTGCGGCAGGGCATGGGGCAGGCGAACTTTGATGAACACCTGCCAGGGATTGGCGCTGACCGACCGCAGCAGGTCGATGAGGTTACGGTCGACGCTCATCAGCCCCTCCGCGGTGGTCACCACAACCGGAAAGAAGACGAGCAGGATGGTCACGACGACCTTCGGCCAGATGCCGAATCCAAACCAGAGGACGAACAGCGGCGCGATCGCGATCTTGGGGACTGCCTGTGAGGCGACGAGCAGCGGGTAGAGCACCTGCTCGAACAAGCGCGAATAGGCGATCAACAGCGCCAGGATGAAGCCAATCAGCGCCCCGAGCACGAAGCCGAGCAGCGTCTCCTGAACCGTCACGACCGTGTTGGACATGATCTCGGGCCAGGACCTGACCATCCGCGCGAAGATCAGCGTCGGGGCCGGAAGCACGAACGTGTTGACGCGCAGCAGCACGACCACGGCCTCCCAGGCGGCGACGCACAGCAGGAGAAAGCCGAACGGAAGGACCGCCCGCAGCACCGCGACGACCGGATTCCGAGTCGGCGCGTCAGGCCCTGCATCCAGACTGGTCAAGCGCTGGGCCATCGTCAGCGCGCCTCCTCGGCGGTCGCCTGCGCCTCGTCGATCAACCGACGCAGCCGACGGGTGATCTCAAAGAACTCATGCGACTCCTTCATCTCGTGGAGGCGCGGCCGCGGCAGGTCGATCTGCACGTCCTCGAGCACGCGGCCCGGCCGAGCCCGCATCACCACCACGCGATCGCTGAGGAACGCGGCCTCCTCGATCGAGTGGGTGACGAACAGGATCGGCTTCGACTCGGCCCAGACGTGCAGGAGCACTTCGCCGAGGCGGTCCCGCGTCAGGGCGTCGAGTGCCGCGAACGGCTCGTCCATCAACAGCACTTGCGGGTCGAAGGCGAGGGCGCGGACGATGGCCACGCGCTGCTTCATGCCGCCCGAGAGCTGGCTCGGATAGCTGTCGTCGAACCCGGCCAGCCCGACCGTCCGCAGCAGACCGTCGATCCGCGCCTGATCGAGCGCCTTGCCCCCGATGATCTCGGCCAGCAAGCGGGCGTTCGACCCGGCCCGGCGCCAGGGCAGGAGGGTCGCATCCTGGAACACGAAGCCGAACGCCCGCCGCCGTCGCGCCTCCTCGACGGTCCCGTTGGCGATCCGCACCTCGCCGGCCGTCGGGCGGATCAGGCCGCCGACCACCTTGAGCAACGTGGTCTTGCCGCAACCCGAGGGCCCGAGCAGACTCACGAACTCGCGCGGACCGATATCGAGGGTGGTATCGCTGAGGGCAACGGTCCGGCCGTAGGCGACGCGCAGTCCTCGAATCGAGATCGAGGGCTCGCGGCTGTCGACGTCGGCCACGGACGAGCGAGGGCGCTCGGCTAGCACACGCGGCCCTCCTCCAGTCCCTGGTCCATCCGTCACTCGCGCGGCCCCTTCACGACTGGGCGGGATTTTTGCTGCGCTCGATTGTATGCTACCATCGCCGGCATGGCAATCCAGACCACCCTCGTCGGCAGCTACCCCGTTCCCGATTGGTTGCGGGCGCACCCGACGGCCCAGGGCCTGGAGGATGCCACCCGGGTCGTGCTCGCGATCCAGGAGCAGGCCGGGATCGACCTGCTGACCGACGGCGAACTGTCGCGGTTCGACGTAAACCATCCCGAGACCAACGGGATGATCGAGTACTTCGTCTGGCCGCTCAACGGCGTCCGCTCGGAGATTACCCGCGACGACATCCGACTCTTTGACTCGCAGGGGCACCTGGACTTCCGACGCCGCCCGTCGGGGGTCGTGGTCGGCGATCTGGCCGAGGGCAGGCTCGACCTGGTGAGCGCCTACCGGCGGGCGCGGGCCCTGACCAGCGGCCGGCTCAAGTTCACGGTTACGAGCCCCTACATGCTCGGGCGGATGCTGCTGGACCGGCATTACGACGGCCTGCCCGAGCTCGTCATGGCGATCGCCCGCGTGCTGGCCGCCCAGGTTGGCGAGATCGACGCCGACGTCGTTCAGGTCGACGAGGCGAATCTCCCGGGCCGGCCCGAGGACGCGGCGCTAGCGGCCGAGGCGATCAACCTGGTCCTCGACGCGGTTCCGGTCCCCGGGCGGCCGGCGGTCCACCTGTGCTTCGGGAACTACGGTGGGAATCGGATCCAGCAGGGGCGACTGGCCGCGCTGCGGCCGTTCTTCGAGCGCCTGCGGGCCGACCACCTGGTGCTCGAGGCAGCCCGGACCGACTTCGCCGACCTCGATGTGCTGGCCGGGCTCGACAACGTCCGCTTTGGCGTCGGCGTGGTCGACATCAAGGACACCGCGACCGAGTCGCCCTCCGTCGTGGCACGCCGGATCGAGCGGGCGGCCTCGATCCTCGGAGGCGCCGAGCGGATCGCGTACGTCCACCCGGACTGCGGGTTCTGGATGCTCCAGCGGTCGATCGCCGACGCCAAGATCCGCGCGCTGGTGGCCGGGCGCGACCTCTACCAGGGAACGTCGACGGGCAGGCCCACGGCGACCAGGACGGCGCCCGGAGCTCTGCTCCGCCTCCCGACCCACGACCAGGCGACGCGAGCGTACCGGGTTTCGGGTGATTTCCCGTACGCGGAGGGCGGGCGGCCGCCCCGCTCGAGGATCCCTTACGCCGCGGTCCACGTCGTCGCCGACCCTCTGGCTGACACGACGCCGGTCTCGCGGGCGGCGATCGACTGGGACGCGACGCTGGCCTTCCGGCGTCACATCTGGTCGTACGGGCTCGGCGTGGCCGAGGCGATGGACACCGCCCAGCGGGGCATGGGTCTCGACTGGGAGACCGCCAAGGAGCTGATCCGGCGCTCGGTCGCCGAGGCGCGAGCCGTCGGGGGCCGGATCGTCTGTGGCGCCCAGACCGACCAGTTGGCAACCGGCAGCGCGCGTACGCTCGGCGATGTCGTCGCCGCCTACGAGGAGCAGTGCGAGCACGTCGAGGCGCAGGGCGGCCAGGTGGTGCTGATGGCGAGTCGGGAGCTGGCCCGCATCGCCCGAAGCGCCGACGATTACTGTCAGGTCTACCGAACGGTGCTCTCGAAGCTGGCGCGGCCGGCCCTGATCCACTGGCTGGGCGAGGTGTTCGACCCACAGCTCGTCGGCTACTGGGGCTCGACCGACCTCGACGAGGCGATGGACGTCCTGCTCGACGTCATCCAGGAGAACCGGGCCAAGGTGGAGGGCATCAAGCTCTCCTTGCTCGACCAGCGGCGCGAGCTGGCGATGCGCAAGCGACTGCCGGACGGCGTCCACATGTTCACGGGCGACGACTTCGACTACCCGACGACGATCGGCGGTGACGGCGAGCGGTACAGTGATGCGCTGCTGGGCGCCTTTGACGCGATCGCGCCGGCGGCGTCGGCGGCGCTGCTCGCGCTCGACGAGGGCGATCGCGCCCGCTTCGAGACGATCCTCGAGCCGACCGTCCCGCTGTCTCGCCACATCTTCAAGGCGCCGACGTTCTACTACAAGACCGGCGTGGTGTTTCTGGCGTACCTGAACGGCCACCAGGGGCATTTCCGGATGGTCGGCGGGCTCGAAAGCGGACGCTCGACCGTCCACCTGGCCGAGCTGTTGGTGCTCGCCGACCGGGCCGGACTGCTCCGCGACCCCGAGCTGGCAACCGATCGGATGCGCCGGGTGCTGTCCCTGGCCGGGATCGAGCAGCCCTGAGCCTCGACCGGTAGCACGTCGGGAAGGGGCTTCCCGCCATCCCCGCGGAAATGGTTCCCCTGGCAGGGGTGGGCCCAGGCGTCGGCCAGGGCCGGGATCACCCGCTCGGCGAAGAGCTGGACCGGCTCGACGTCGAGCCAGGCGGGGGCGCGGAAGACGACGTACTGCCAGCCGACCCGAGCGTAGTCGCCGAGGATGTCGATCAGTTGCTCCGGAGTCCCGACCAACGCCGCTTTCACTCGGGCGCAGCGAGCGCGGATCGCCGCCCGTGGCAGCCCTCGTGGCTGATTCCCAGTCTGGAGTACACTCTGCTCAGACGATGACACGGAGCCAGGCCGTTGCATGTTCGTAGCGCGTTGCTTTGGGAAACTGGGGGCGAGCCGCACCGGGACGAGGTCCTGATCAGCGACGAGGGATCCGCTGATGGGGGCGCGGATCTGACGATCTTCGATCGCCATGGCCGGCAACGGGCCGCATCGCCCGACGAGCTGCCGAAAGGGAGCATTCTCCTCGTTCCGCCCGCAATTAGTGACGAGGACTTGGTACAGATTCAGCGGTCAGGCTACACCGCCCGCCGCTCAGCAGTTGAGCTGGAGGATGGATCGGTTTCGCTTGGGGTGGCGGACGCGGCGCCGCCATCACGAGCAGCGGCCATCGCGTCGGCTGAGGCGGAGCTCGAGGAAGTCACCCGACGGCTGAGGCATGATCTTCAGCGCCGGATGCCGGCGCTGTTCGACGCCCGAGGGCGACTGCGGACAAGCGCGTATGCACGCAAGCTGTTGAGGCGTGCAGGCGGGAAGCAGACGCTGACGCGCAAAGAAATCTCCAGGCTGGAGAAGAATCCGACGGAGCCGGGGGACACGGCGACGGCCGTCGATGCCCCATAAGCTTCGGGTGCTGGTCGCCGCTCGGGCCGGGTGGCGTTGCGAGTACTGTCTCGCACCTGAGGCGATCTTCAATAGCCCGCTCGAGGTGGAGCACATCCAGCCGAAGGAGTCGGGCGGTGCAGATGAAGCCTGGAATCTCGCCCTCGCCTGTCGATCGTGCAACGGCAGCAAGTATCTCGCCACGACCGCACGTGACCCGTTGCGCGGCCGCATGGTCCGCCTCTTCAATCCGCGAACGGACGGGTGGGACGAGCACTTCGTCTTCAAGGCGCGAACGGCCGAGATTGGCGGACGCACGGCAATCGGCCGGGCGACGGCAGCGCGGCTCCGAATGAACGGGCCGAAACAGCGTGAAGCGCGCCGCCTATGGATGCTGCTGTTCTCGTTCCCAGATGCCCCGCCGATCGCTTATGGAGGAGATGATCCCTGCTGACGCACCGAGAACACCTTCTAAATGCTTCCCAGGAGAAGTTGCTGCCTGGCGTGGGCTCGCCCCCCCACCCCCCCCGAACACGGGGGGGCTGGGGGGCGACGGCGGTGGCGCAAGTATTTGTGGGAAGCATTTAGCAGCGGAGGCATCGAACTCGCTTGCACGAGCCGAACCCCATCGAGCTGTATCGATTCGGACTGTGGTCCCAATGGCAGGCGTGGCCCTACGCGTCGGCCAGGGCCGGGATCACGCGCTCGGCGAAGAGCTGGACGGGCTCGACGTCGAGCCAGTCGGGGGTGCGGAAGACTACGTACTGGCAGCCGCCCCGGGCGTAGTCGCCGAAGGTGTCGATCAACTGGTCGGGAGTGCCGATGAGGGCGCCCTTGGTCGGGATGAAGTGGCTCAGTCGCTCGCGCTTCGTGGCGACCTCGGCTTCGTCGCGGCCGAGGATGACCGTCGTGTAGATCGAGCGGGTGATCTGGTCGTAGGGTCGCTCGAGGCGGTCGCAGTGCTCGCGCAGGATGCTGAAGAGGCGCTCTACTGTCGCGGGGTCGCCGGAGACGTTGCAGAACTGGGCGTACTGGGCGACGAGGCGCAGGGTCACCCGCTCGCCGCTGCCGCCAATCATGATCGGGGGGTGGGGCTGCTGGATCGGGGCCGGGTTCTCGACGACGTTGTCGAGGCGGTAGAACTCGCCCTCGAAGCTGGCCGGGCGCTCGGTCCAGAGCGTTAGCATGACCTGGATCGCTTCCTCGAGGCGCCGCATCCGGACGGGGGCCTCCTCGAACGTCCCCCAGCCGTAGGCTTCGTGCTCGCGGCGGTGCCAGCCGGCTCCGAGCCCGAGGATCGAGCGGCCGTGGCTGATCAGGTCGAGGGTCGTCGCCATCTTGGTCACCATGGCCGGATTGCGGTAGGGCACGCCGAGCACAAGCTGGCCCAAACTGACGCGCTGTGTGATCGCGGCGAGGGCGCCCAGCATGGTGAAGCACTCCATCACCGGCTCGGGGATCGGGTGGCCGGAGTAGCCGCCCTCGTACAGGAAGTGGTCGTAGAGCCAGAGCGAGTCGAACGCGCTCTCGTCAACGGCTCGAGCGACCGAAGCGACGCTATCCCAAGGGTTGCCGGTCGGGCCGGGGAAGTAGGGGTTTACCTGTAAGCCAAACCGCATCGGATGCTCCATTCGTCCTACCGAGCTCGGGTTGGCGTCCGGACCATGACCTCGCCCGGCGCCTCGGTGTCCGTGATCGGCGCGGCGCGGTGAGAATAGCAGCGAGCCGCGCGGCGACGGTCCGTCCTCCCCGCTCGTGGCTGACTGTACAGGCGCATCGCGGACCTGTCAATCGCCCCCTGGAGGCGGTCAGCGCGTGGACCAAGCTCCCGCCTCCGCTGGTAGGGTGGCATGATTATGAGACTATGCTCTTATAATGACACGGTCTCGTAACTCCGTCGTGAGAGTGTTTCCTATGGTCCGTGGGCTGATCGATCGCGAGCGCGAGCTCGACGAGCTTCGTCGACTGGCTGCTGGAGGCGACCGTCGCCTCGCAATCCTCTATGGAAGACGCCAGGTTGGCAAGACCTTCCTGCTCAGCCACGTCTGGCAAGGAGGGCGGGTTTTCTACTTCCTGGCGGCCGACTCCACGGCGGAACTCAACCGACGGGATCTGCTCAACGAGCTGACCACCTGGTCGGGCCGGTCGCTCGAGCCTGCCGACTATCCCACCTGGCGGACCATTTTCCGCCTGTTCGTCGACCTGGCGACCGACGAGCCGCTCGTCGTCGTGCTGGACGAGTTCCAGTACCTGCTGGTGGGCGCTGACGACGTTGCCTCCCAGCTCGTGGCGGTCTGGGATCGCGAGGCCGGTGGCCGCCCGCTGACGCTGGTCCTCAGCGGCTCCGAGGTCGGCACGATGGAGGGACTCCTGGTGGGTGGTCA
>JACCZL010000807.1 GCA_013695975.1 Chloroflexota bacterium | reverse complement strand
CTGCCTACTGCCTACTGCCTACTGTTTGGCGGCGGGCGAGCGCGGCGAAGGTGACGCCGAGGACCAGCCCATAGGCGAGGTGGCGGACGGCCTCGCCGAGTGCCGGAATCGGCCCGGCCCCGAGGTTCAGGCCGAACGGGCCGGCCCCGAGCAGGGGGAGGGCGCCGAGCAAGGAGACGGCCAGGGGCGCCAGCGAGAAAAGCACGCCGCGTTGCCAACCGCGGCCGGGCAGCAGGTCGGCGACCCAGAGCCCGTAGACGGCGCCCCAGAGCGTCGGCAGGATCAAAAAGGCGGGGGCGATCAACAGGCTCAGGGTCGGCGCCGAACGTGGACCGAGCAGCCCGGATTGACCAAGGCTGGCGCCCGGCGCGTCATAGGCCAGCAACCCGAAGAGCTGGACCAGGACGTTGACGAGCAGCGTCGACTCGATCGCACCGAGCATGCCGGCCAGGACGCCGGAGCGCAGTCGCTCGAGGCGGCCCTGCCGCCGGCCCGGCTCGGCCCGCTCGGCCCTGGCGGCGCGGTAGAGCCAATAGGCCAGGCCGATCAGGATGACCGACGAGACGACCATTTCGAAGGGCAGATGGATCAACGTTGCCGCGGCCAGGACCGTCGGGCCGAAGACGTAGCCAAGCAGCAGAAAGACGAGCAGGCGCAGCAAGCCGCCGATCGCCAGGGCCGGCAGGAAGCGGCGGTAGGGAAAGCCCAGGACCCCACAGGCGACGGTCGTGAGGGTCGACAGCCCGGGCGCCAGGCGACCCAGAACGACCCAGCGCATGCCGTGGCGCTCGAGCGACGCGGCCGCCGCGTCGAGCCGCTCCGGTGTGGCGCCGACGTAGCGCCCCAGCCGATAGACCAGGGCGTGGCCGCCCCAGACCGACACCCAGTAGAGGACGCTCCCCCCGAGCACCGTCGCGAGCTGGAGGACGATCGTCACCTCGAGCAGCCCGACCTGCCCCGTAGCCGCCCGCACGCCCATCAGGATCATCAGGAGGTCGCCGGGGATCAGCGGCGGCACCCCCGACTCCTCGAGGAAGAGCAGGATGAACGCCGTGAGCTGACCATGCTCGTCGAAGAGCCGGCCCACCCTCGCCGTAAGATCAACCCACCAGATCATGGCTTCGAGCTAGCAGCAGATGGTATGTCATCCTGAGCGTTAGCGAAGGATCCCGGTGCTCGTGTAGGGGCGGTTCGCGAACCGCCCCTGCGGCCAGACGCCCGCTGCTCGCATCAGTGTTTGAAATGGCGCTGGTGGGTGAAGATCATCGCCAGGTGGTGGCGGTTGGCGACCTTGATGACTTCCTGATCGCGGATCGAGCCGCCGGGTTGGATGACGGCGGTGACGCCGGCGTCGGCGGCGCGCTCGACGCCGTCGGGGAAGGGGAAGAAGGCGTCTGAGGCCAGGACGCTGCCGGCCGCGCGATCGCCGGCTTTGCGGCAGGCGAGGTCCACGGCGTCGACCCGGCTCGGCTGGCCGGCCCCGACCCCGACGAGCTGGAGGCCCTTGGTCAGGACAATCGCATTCGAGTAGACGTGCTTGACGGCGCGCCAGGCGAAGAGCAGGCTGGTCAGCTCGGACAGCGTCGGCGGTCGGACTGTGACGACGTCGCGGGTCAGGACGTTCTCGGGCAGGGCGTCGCGGGTTTGGACCAGGAACCCGCCCACGACGCGCTTGTAATCGAGGTCGCCGGCCTCCAGCTCGCCGGGCTGCTCCGGCTGGTGGCCGGTCGCCATGACCCGCATGTTGCGGCTGTTGCGACCGGCCTGGAGGATCTGGAGGGCCTCAGGGGTGTACTCGGGGGCGATGATGTCTTCGAAGAAGACCTCCGCGATCTCGCGAGCAGTCGCCTCGTCGACGGTCCGATTGATGCCGATCGCGCCGCCGAAGGCCGACTGCGGGTCAGCGGCCAGGGCGCGGCGATAGGTCTCAGCCAGGTCGTCGCCGCAGCTCAGGCCGCAAGGATTGCCGTGCTTGACGATCGCGACGGCCGGCACCGAGAAGTCGGCCACGATCCGCCAGGCGGCGTCGAGATCGTAGGTGTTGTTGAACGAGAGCTGCTTGCCGTGGAGCTGGCGGGCGCTGACGACGCCGTGGGGAAGCGGGCGGATGCTGCTGTCGGCGTAGAACGCGGCCAATTGATGGGGATTCTCGCCGTAGCGGAGCTCGGCGACCTTGCTCATCGCCAGGGTCAGCTCGTCCGGGAACAGCTCGTCGGCGGTGCGGAGGTAGCCGGCGATCTGGGTGTCGTAGACGGCGCAGTGCTGGAACGCCTTGGCGGCCAGCCGCCGGCGGATGCCCTGGCCAACGGCGTGCTCGTCGCGCAGCTCGTCGAGGATCGTCGAGTAGTCGGCCGGATCGCAGACCGGCAGGACGTGGACGAAGTTCTTGGCGGCGGCGCGGAGCAGGGCGACGCCGCCGATGTCGATGTTCTCGAGCACCTCGCCCAGCTCGACGCTCGACCGCCGAGCGGTCTCGCGGAAGGGGTAGAGGTTGGCAGCGACGAGATCGATCGGGGCGGCCCCGATCCGCTCGAGCTCCTCGGCGTGGCCGGGGTCGCGGCGAAGGGCCAGGATGCCGGCGTGGATCCGGGGATGGAGGGTCTTGACCCGCCCGCCGAGGATCTCCGGAAAGTCGGTCAGCTCCTGGACACCCTTGACCTCGACGCCCGACTCACGCAGCAGGGCCTCGGTCCCGCCGGTCGAGTAGAGCTCGACCCCCAGCCCGGCCAGCCCCCGAGCAAAATCCACTACGCCGGTCTTGTCAAACACGCTGATCAGCGCCCGCATCCTCACCTCAACGCCACCGCCTCCCGACGGGCGCGGTTATGTCGCCCACGATTGTAGAGGACGCGAGAGTCGAAAGGTAACCCATCGCCTCCAACCCTATGAGGCAGACGGTGAGAGTACACTGCCGCCATGCCGCCGGTGATCGAAGCCCGCACGGACACAGCGACGGTATCGGACGATCGCCCACGCCCGGAGCGGCTCTGGCGCAACGGCGAGTTCCTGCGGCTCTGGCTCGGCCAGACCGTCTCGAGTGTCGGCAGCGGCATCGTCAAGCTCGCCGCGCCGCTGCTGGTGCTGGCGCTGACCGAGTCGTCGGCGATCGCGGGGCTGGTCGGCGGGGCGCTGCTGTTCCCGATGGTGATCCTCGGGTTGCCGGCCGGCGCCCTCGTCGACCGCTGGGACCGCCGGCGGGTGATGATCGTCTGCGACGTCGTCCGTTGTCTGGCAGTCACCTCGGTGCCGCTGGCCTGGCTGCTGGGCCAACTGAGCGCCTGGCACCTGCTGGCCGTGGCGCTGGCCCTGGGCGCGGCCCAGTCGTTCTTCAATATCGCCCAACTGGCGGCGTTGCCGCGGGTGGTCGCGCGCCGCCAGATCGCGTCGGCCCACGCCCTCAACACGACCTCCGAAGGGGTGGCCCAGCTTGCAAGCCCGGGCCTCAGCGGCATCATCATCGCGGCCGGGCCCACGCTGGTCGCGGGCGGGGTCATCGCCTACGGCCTCAACGGTCTGACCTTTCTCGTGTCGATCCTGGCCCTGGCCGGCATCCGCACGCCCTTGCAGGCGGCGCGACCGGGCAGTCGCGACCACACCCTGTGGCGCTCGATCCCGGTCGGGCTCCGCCACGTCTGGCAGGAGCGACCGATCCGTCTGCTGATGGCGCTCAACATGGTCCATCGATTCTTCTTCGCGCCAGTGATGCTGACGGTCGTCGTCCTGGGGCGGCAGGAGCTCCGGCTCGACCCGGCCGCGATCGGCCTCCTTTTCAGCGCAGCCGGAGCGGGGGGCCTCGCGGCGGCCGCGCTCACGCCCTGGCTGCGTCGCCGAGTGCCCGTCGGCTGGCACATGATTGGGATCGTCGCCGTACACGGGCTTGCGCTCGGCCTGGTCGCGGCGTCCAGCGCGGTGTGGCTCGTCGCCATCGGCCTGTTTGTCGCGGGGATGATGGAGATGATGACCGGCATCACCCAGGTCTCGTACCGCCTCGGGCTGATCCCCGACGCGCTCCAGGGTCGGGTCAACAGCGTCTATCGGCTGGTGTCGTTTGGGGCGATGGCGTTCGGGACGGCCGGCGGCGGGATCCTGCTCGACCTCTACGGTCCGCGACCGGTCATGGGCCTGATCGCCGCGTCGATCGGCGCCATCGCCCTCGGCGCCACCCTATCGGGTGTGCGAACCCTGCGGGACTGACGGGAGACGAGAGCCGAACTCGTGGAGTGGGGGACGCGGTTCGGGGATCGGATGGGTCCTCTTCTGGGGCGACGTATACTCTCGCTATGCGGCTGGCGCTGGCCCAGATCAACAGCACGGTTGGGGACCTGGCCGGGAACACTCGCAAGATCCTGGACTGGATCGAGCGGGCTCGATCGGCGAGGGCCGAGCTGGTGGCGTTCCCGGAGCTGGCCGTGACCGGCTACCCGCCCGAGGACCTGCTGCTCAAGCCAGACTTCCTGCGGGCGAACCTGGCCTGTTTGGACGAGATCGCGCGGGCCTGTCGGGGGATCGTGGCGGTGGTCGGCTACGTCGAGGTAGCCGAGGCGGCCTACAACGCGGCCGCCGTGCTGGCGGATGGGGTCCTCGTCGCCGTCACCCGCAAGGAGCGGCTCCCGAACTACGGCGTCTTCGACGAAGAGCGCTACTTCCGTCGCGGTGGGCCGGGCCCGCTCTTCGCGCTCGGCGGGGCCCGCTTCGGGGTCAACGTCTGCGAGGATATCTGGTATCCGACCGGGCCGGCCGCCGCCCAGGCCTCGGCCGGCGCCGAGCTGATCGTCAACATCAACGCCTCGCCCTACCACCGCGGCAAGTGGGTTCAGCGAGAGCGGATGCTGGCGACCCGCGCCTGGGACAACACGATGCCGGTCGCCTACGTCAACATGGTCGGCGGACAGGACGAGCTGGTCTTCGACGGGTCGAGCGTCGTCTTCGACGAGCACGGCGAGCTGATCGCCCGGGCCAGGAGCTTCGAGGAAGACCTCCTGCTCGTCGACCTCGACCCCACGGCCGTCTTCCGCGCCCGCCTCCACGACCCGCGCTGGCGAGGCGCCGACAGTAGCAAGCTGCCCTGCATCGCGCTGGACGACGCGCCTGTTTCAGGCGATGCTGCCTCCTCCGGAGGCGCCCATACCCAGCGAATCGAGCCCCAACCGGGCGACGTCGAGGAAGTCTACCGCGCGCTCGTTCTCGGGACTGGCGACTACTTGCGGAAGAACGGCTTCGAACGGGTGGTGATCGGGCTATCGGGAGGCATCGACTCGAGCCTGGTGGCCGCGGTCGCCGTCGACGCCCTCGGGCCCAAGCGGGTGACCGGCGTCTCGATGCCGTCGCGCTACTCGAGCGATGGGAGCAAGAGCGACGCCGCGGAACTGGCCGAGAACCTCGGCATCCGCCTGCTCACGATCCCGGTCGAGCCGGCCTTTCAAGCCTATCTCCAGATGCTGGCCGAGCCATTCGCCGACACGGCCGAAGGGCTGGCCGAGGAGAATCTCCAGGCCCGCGTGCGCGGCACCATCCTGATGGCCCTCTCGAACAAGCTCGGCTGGCTGGTCCTCACGACCGGCAACAAGAGCGAGATGGCCGTTGGCTACGCGACCCTCTACGGGGACATGGCCGGCGGCTTCGCCGTCATCAAAGACGTCCCGAAGACGCTGGTCTACGCCCTCTGCCGCTGGCGGAACGAACGCGATAAGCGACTGGCGATCCCGGCAAGCGTCCTCGAGAAGCCACCCTCGGCCGAGCTGCACCCAGACCAGAAGGACCAGGATAGCCTGCCGCCCTACGAGGTCCTCGACCCGATCCTCGAGGCCTACGTCGAGCAGGACCGGGCGGCCGACGAGATCGCTGCCCGCGGCTACGACGCCGAGACGGTCGCTCGCGTCATCCGGCTGGTCGACGGCGCCGAGTACAAGCGCCGCCAGGCCCCGCCCGGCGTCAAGATCACCCCCCGCGCCTTCGGCCGCGACCGCCGCCTGCCGATCACGAACCGGTACCGGTAGACGGTCCGGAGCCCGGGCCCCTACGAGTCAACTACCGCGGTCCCCAGGCCGCGTGGACGGCGCGGGCGATGGCGGCGACGGTCTGGTTGGCGGTCTCGGCATTCGGGATGCCCTGGGTGAAGACGGCCAGGACGTAGGCGCTCTGGCCGTGGTAGACGATCCCGACGTCGTTGGACACGCCCGCGAACCAGCCGCTCTTGTGGGCGACGCGAGCATCGGGCGGGAGCCCGCGGCGGAGCTTGGAGCCGTCCTGGTTCTGGAACAGCAGGGCGCGCAGCTCGCGGCTCGCGGTCGGGCTGACGACCTGGTCGGCGGCCAGCAGCTCGAGGTAGCGGGCCATGTCGGCCGGGCTGGTCCGATTGAGGACGCTGCTGTCGCGCGGGGCGGCCACGAAGTAGTTGGTCAGGTGGGTGCCGGCCAGGCCGAGCGTCGCGATCACGCCGTTGACGTTGGCGAGCCCGAGCAGATCGAGGAGGCGGTCGGCCGCGACGTTGTCGCTGGCGGTGAGCATCCGCGAGAGGTCGGCTCGCATCGCGTCGGTCAGCGGGCGGCGACCGCTCTCGTGCTGGCGGAACGCCTCGGTCGCGATCACCAGCTTGACCACGCTGGCGGCCGGGAAGCTCTGGTCGGCCGCGATCTGGAGACGCTGGCCGCCGACGAGGTCGCGTCCCGCGACGCCGATCCGCGCCCCCGGGCCGGCCACCGCGCGGGCCGCCGCGACGACGCGCTCCGCAAGGG
>JACCZL010000806.1 GCA_013695975.1 Chloroflexota bacterium | reverse complement strand
GGCAAGAAGCTCACTCTTCGCCTCTCCCACTCGATGGTCAGTGGGGACACCGCGCTCGACGTCTTCGCCACCAAGCTCAAGGAGCTGGCCGAGGCCAAGACCGGCGGCGCCCTCGAGATCCAGCTCTTCGCCAACAACGTCCTCGGCCAGGAGCGCGAGGTCGTCCAGCAGGTCCAGCAGGGCCTCGTCGACATGATGATGTCCGGCACCGCCATCTGGGGGGCCGTCGCCCCCAAGCTCCAGATCATCGACCTGCCCTTCCTCTGGCGCGACTACGACCACGTCAATAAGGTCATGGACGGCGAGGTCGGCCAGGCCTTCACCCAGTACATGGCCGAGACCGCCAAGGCCCGCCCAATGGGCTTCTGCGACTCCTTCGGCTTCCGCAACGTCGTCACCCGCTCCAAGGAGGTCAAGACCGCCGAGGACCTCAGGGGCCTCAAGCTCCGGACGATCCAGTCGCCGATCTACGTCAAGGCGATCGAGCTGATGGAGGCCAACCCGACCCCGATGGCCTTCGGCGAGGTCTACACCTCGATGCAGACCGGCGTTCTCGACGGCTACGAGCACGACGCCAGCACCTCGCTGGCGACCAAGTTTTACGAGGTCGCCAAGTACCTCGCCCGCACCCAGCACATCCACGGCACCGTCATCAACGCCGTCTCCGTCCAGAAGATCGACGCCCTGCCGGCCGACCTGAAGAAGGCGCTCGAAGACGCTGCCCGCGAGGCGGCCCTCTACCAGCGCGGGCGGGCGCCCTCCGAAGATGAAAAGGCGCTGGCCGAGCTCAAGGCCAAGGGCATGACGATCAACGACTTCGACCGCAAGCCGCTCATCCCCAAGGCCGAGCCGTTCTGGGTCTCCTACGCCAGGGAAGTCGGCGCCGAGGACCTGATCCAGAAGATCATCGCGGCGTGATGGAGAGCTATCAGCCATCAGCTATCGGCGGCAGACGACGTCGACGCCCGTCCACCTTCGCTCCGGTCTCCTGATAGCTGATAGCGTACGATGGCAGATACCGCCGCCCAAGGTCCGACCGGGGCGCCCCCGCCGATCGGCGCCGAAGCCGCGCGTCGTGAAGAGGCGGCCCTCCAGGGCGCCGTCGAGCTCCCCACGGTCAGCGCGCGGACTCCGCTCGACTGGGCCCTCGAAGGTGCGACGACCGCCATCCTGGCGGGCGAGGTCCTCGTCGTCGGGCTCGGGGTGATCAGTCGCTACGTCTTCAACAGTCCGATCTCCTGGACCGAGGAGATCGCCCGCCTCCTCCTAGTCTGGCTGATGTTCGCCGGCGGCGTGATCGCGATGAAGCGGGCCGAGCACACTCGCGTCACGGCGCTGATCCGGCTACTGCCCGAGGACGTAAGGATCGCCGTCGATCTCGGCATGAACGCCGTCCTTCTCGTCTTCCTGGCCGTCCTCGGCTACCAGGCCTACCTCCTCACCCTGGCTTCTCGCGGCGAGCTGCTGCCGGCCAGCCAGATTAGCGGCATCTGGCTCAACGGGTCGATGCCCATTGCCATCGTCCTGATGCTGTTCTTCCTCGCCCGCCAGATGCTCCTCGAGGGCCGCCTGGCGATCCGCTCGCCGCGGGGGATTGCGATCGCCGCCCTGACCGTCGTCGTCACCGTCGCCTCGGTGCTCGTCCCTCTGCTCGCCGAGGCCACCCCGATCCTCACCCTGGTCCTCGGCTTCGTCCTCACCGGGGCGCTCGGCATGCCGATCGCTTTCGCCCTCGGCCTCGTCTCGCTGACCTACCTGGTCGGAATCGGCGGCGTCCCGCTCACGATCCTGCCGATTAGGATCCTGGGCGGCGTCGACTCCTTCGTCCTGCTGGCGATTCCGCTCTTCATCCTCGGCGGGGCGCTGATGGAGACCGGCGGCATCTCCCAGCGGATCGTCGACTTCGCGACGGCGATGGTCGGCCACGTCCGCGGCGGCCTGGCGATGGTCGTCGTCGTGGCCGAGATGCTCTTCTCCGGCATCTCCGGCTCCACCGCGGCCGACGTCTCGGCGATCTCCTCGCTGATGGTTCCCTCGATGAAGCGGGCCGGCTACAGCGGCGAGGAGTCGGTCAGCATCGTCGCCTCGGCAACGGCGATGGGCATCCTGGTGCCGCCCTGCCTGACGATGGTCGTCCTCGGCTCCCTGGCCAACCTCTCGATCGTCACCCTCTTCCTGGCCGGCTTCATCCCGGCCTTTGTGATGGCCGGGGTCCTGATGCTCGTCATCGCGGTCCGCGCCCGGATGCAGGGCTGGCCGACCGCCAGCCGAGCCTCGCTCGAACACTTCCTCCAGGCCGGCCGCAACGCCGCCATCCCGCTGGGCATGCCGGTGATCATCTTCGGCGGCATCTTCAGCGGGATCGTCACCGTCACCGAGGCCGCCCTGATCGCGGTGGTCTACGCTTTCGTCGTCGGGGTCTTCCTCTACCGCGAGATGGCGATGTCGGAGCTGCCGCGGCTGTTCGTCGGCAGCGGGGCCGTCACGGCGATGACCCTCTGGGTCCTGGCCACAGCCTCCGTCTTCGCCTGGATCCTGGCCCGTGAGCAGGTGCCCCAGCTCTTCGCCGCCTGGGTCCAGACACTCGGCGGTGGGCCGACCCTCTTCATGGCGCTGACGATGGCGATCTTCGTCGTGATCGGCGCCCTCCTCGAGGGGTTGCCGGCCCTGCTGATCTTCGGCCCGATCCTCTTCCCGATCGCCCAGTCGATCGGGATCGACCCGATCCACTACGGCACGGTCATCGTCGCCTCGATGGGGATAGCCTTCTTCCTGCCGCCGGTCGGGGTCGGGCTCTACATCGCCTGCGGCATTGGCCACGTCGACGTCAACGACGCGATCCCGAAGTATCTGCCTTACCTGGCCGCCCTCCTCGTCGGCCTGGCCATCATCGCCTTCGTCCCCTTCTTCACCCTGATCCTCCCTGAGCTCGTCCAGGGCTACCGCCCCCGCTAGCCGGCATGCAGCGTGCTGAACGATGAGCGCTGGCCCGACG
The DNA here is from genome assembly GCA_013695975.1 of Chloroflexota bacterium. Lineage (GTDB taxonomy): Bacteria > Chloroflexota > UBA6077 > UBA6077 > JACCZL01 > JACCZL01. Next base: position 791 of record JACCZL010000806.1, on the reverse strand, counting down.
AGTGGATCCGCGTCGAGTACCGCGACCGCCTTGGCGCCATCGCCGACTTCTTCGATGGCTCGGACATCTAGCCGACGGCCGTCTTCTCCGCCACAACGAAGCTGTAATCGCCGCCTGGGTGGGCGTGGGCGGCGATCACGTCCATGATCTGCCCGGTCCTGATGTCGGCGCGGAGGCGGGCGAGGCCGGCCTCGAGCTCGCCGGCGTCGACCAGCTTCCTGAAGGACGAGATGCCCCGCCGCACCTCTGGATCGAGGTACAGCTCGGGGCGGTGCTTGCCGGCGTAGAAGAAGCGGTCGGTCAGGTCTGGCGGGACGTCCCAGGGCTCGACGCCGACCAGTTGGAGACCGGCCTCCGCGAGCGCCGTCTCGACCGTTGTCAGCCCGGGCATCTGATCGACCGAGCGTTCGAGCATCCGGGGAAAGTAGGCCCCCAGCCAGTAGCGGCCCATCTGCTCGGGCATGGCCGTGAAGATCACGAAGCGACCCCGCGCCAGGACGCGGGAGACCTCGGCGAATGCCGCTCGCAGGTCGAGGAAGTGGTGGATCGCGAGGGTGCAGACGGCGCCCCGAAAGGCGCCATTCCGGAATGGCAGCGCCACCACATCGCCGCGGCGCCAGGCGACGCGCGGGTCCTTGGCCTGCGCCGCGCGGAGCATCGTCGTGGACTGATCGACGCCGACTATGGGCAGGCCGCGCGCGGCCAGGCTGACGGTGTAGTTGCCGGTCCCGCAGCCGACATCGAGGTAGCGTCCGCCCGGCTCCGGCTGCAGGAGGGCATCCAGCCGCGTC
>JACCZL010000112.1 GCA_013695975.1 Chloroflexota bacterium | reverse complement strand
CGAGGGCCCAGAAGCGGTCCTTGTCCGGGTAGTCGGGCGTCCCCTCGTACATGACGCAGGTCGCGCCGTTGGCCAGCGGGCCGTAGACGATGTAAGAGTGGCCGGTCACCCAGCCGATGTCGGCCGTACACCAGAAGACATCGTTCTCTTTCAGGTCGAAGATCATCCGATGGGTCGTCGAGGTCCCAACGAGATAGCCGCCGGTGGTGTGGAGCATGCCCTTGGGCTTGCCGGTCGTGCCGGAGGTGTAGAGGATGTAAAGTGGGTGCTCGCTGTCGAGCGGCGCCGGCTCGACGATGTCGGTTCCAGACTTCTCGAGCTCTTCGTCCCACCAGGAGTCCCGGCCGTCCTGCATCTTTACGTCGGGCTGGTCGGTGCGGTTGACCACGAGCACCTTCTCGACGGTCGGACTGGTCTCGAGGGCACGGTCGACCAGCGGCTTCAAGGCGAACTTGCTGCCGCGTCGGTAGGTGCCATCGGCGGTGATCATGAGCTTGGCCCCGGAGTCGTTGACGCGGTCGGCGATCGACTCCGCGCTGAAGCCGCCGAAGATGACGGTGTGGGGGGCGCCGATCCGAGCGCAGGCGAGCATCGCGATCGGCAGCTCCGGGATCATGCCCATGTAGATCGCGACGCGGTCACCCTTCTGGACGCCGTGGCGCTTGAGGGCGGCGGCGGCGCGATTGACTTCGCGATAGAGATCCTCGTAGGTCAGCGTCCTGGTGTCGCCGGGCTCGCCCTCGAAGACGATCGCCGGCTTGGTGCGACGCTCGGTCTCCAGGTGGCGGTCGACGCAGTTCGCCGAAGCGTTGAGCTGGCCGCCGACGAACCACTTGGCCCAGGGGACCTCCCACTCCAGGACCCGGTCATACGGCTTGATCCAATCGATGTTCTCGGCCTGCTCCGCCCAGAACCCCTCCGGGTCCTGGCGCGCCCGATCGTAAATCCCCGGATCGGAGACGTTGGCCTGGGCGCGGAACTCCGGGGACGGTTCGTAGACGCGGTCCTCCTTGAGCAGGACCTCGATCTGCCCTTGCATATCCGTGGTCATGGATCCTTCCACCTCCTCGTGGTCTCGCGAGCTTGCAGCTTATCAGGTGTCAGCGGCGGACCGGTGTGGCAGTTCCGGCATCCGCCAACGGTCTCGGCGCCGGTGTAGGGGCGGTTCGCGAACCGCCCCTACGGTCGGGCTTGCACGCTGATAGCCGCTAGCTTAGTTTACGTCGAGCGGACCGCCTGTTTCATCTCCTCCCAGGCCTGGCGGGCGTCCTCGACGGAGCCTTCGTCCTCGATGGTGGTGACGTCGCCGGGGTCGCGGTCGAGGGTGACCGCCTTGAGGACGCGGCGCATGATCTTGCCGCTGCGGGTCTTGGGCAGGCCCTTGACGACGTTGAGCTCGCCGATGACCGCGACCGGCCCCAGCTCCTGGCGGACGGTGGCGAGCAGCTCCTTGCGCAGCTCGTCGGTCTGCTGATGGCCGTCTTTGAGGACGACGAAGGCGGAGATCACCTCGCCACGTAGCTCGTCCGGACGGCCGGTGACCCCGGCCTCGGCCACGGCCGGATGGCGCAAGAAGGCCGTCTCGACCTCGATCGTCCCGAGCCGGTGGGCGGCGATCTTGATGATCTCGTCGGCCCGCCCGGCGAACCAGACGTAGCCGTCCTCGTCGATGTGGGCCGAGTCGCCGGTCGAGTAGTAGGGAAGGTTCGGGATGCGCTCCCAGTAGTCCTTTCGGTAGCGCTCTGGCTCGCCCCAGAGCGAGGCCGTCAGGCCGGGGAAGGGCCGCTTGATGGCCATGATCCCCTTCTCGCCGGGGCCGCAAGGCTCGCCCTCCGGCGTGACGATCGTGGCGTCGATGCCGGGCAGGGGGATGCCGGACGAGCCCGGCTTGATCGGCAAGATCGCCAGGCCGTAGGGGTTGCCGAAGATCGGCCCACCAGTCTCGGTCTGCCACATGTGGTCGATGACCGGGATGCGGTCGTCGAAGACCTTTTTCTGGAGCCACTCCCAGGCCGGCGGATTGAGAACCTCGCCGGCGCAGAAGACGCGGTCCAGGCAGGAGAGATCGTAGCCGCGGACCCGCTCCTCGCCGGACCGCATCAGCAGGCGGACCGCGGTCGGCGAGGTGAAGACCGCGGTCACTCCGAACTCCTCGATCACCTGCCAGATCGTCTCGGGGCTGGGGTGGTCGATGGAGCCCTCATAGGCGATCGTCGCGCAGCCGCGGAGGAGGGGGGCGTACACGATGTAGCTGTGGCCGACGACCCAACCGATGTCCGAGGTCGACCACCAGACGTCCTCCGGCTTCATCCCGAACACCCAGGTCGCCATGCTGTGGATGAAGACCTGGTAGCCGCCCTGGGTGTGGACCACCTGCTTGGGCTTCGCGGTCGTACCCGAGGTGGCCAGGATGTAGGCCGGCTCGTTCGCCTCCAGCTCGACGTGGGACCCGTCCCCGCCCTTACCGCGCTCGAGGAACTCCGCCCAGGAGATGTCGCGGCCGGCCGTCATCGACGCGGGCTCCTTGCCACGCGAGAGGACGATCACCTGCTCGATGCTGGCGACGTCCAGCGCGAGCGCGTCGTCGACGATCCCTTTGAGCGGGACGTCGCCGCCCTTGCGATAGGTGACATCGCTGATGAAGAGGAGGCGGGAGCCGAGCGCCTTGATGCGATCGGCCAGGGCACCGGCCCCGAAGCCGGCGAAAACCACCGAGTGGATCGCGCCGATGCGGGCGGCGGCTAGCATCACCATGATCGCCTCGGGGCAGATCGGCATGTAGATCGTGATCCGATCGCCCTTCTGGATACCCATGCCGCGGAGGGCGGCGGCGACGCGCTCGACCTCGTGGCGTAACTGGGCGTAGGTGAAGAGGCGACGCTCGCCCCGCTCCGTGACGTAGATCAGGGCGGTCTGGCCTCCGCGTCCGGCCGCGACGTGGCGGTCGAGGCAGTTGTAGGCCAGGTTGGTGCGGCCCCCGACGTACCAGCGGAAGGCGGGCGGCTCCCACTCGAAGACGCGATCCCAGGGCCGGAACCAGGGCAGCTTTTCGGCGGCACGGGCCCAGAACGTGTCCGGGTCCTCGGCGGCCTCGCGGCACCAACGGCGGACAATGGGATTGACCAGCTCCATTGCGGGTACCTCCTGCGTGGCACGGGGAGCGTTCTGTCGACGGGTCGGCCCCATGGTAGGGGTTGTGATAGCATGTCGACCAGGATGGATGCCCACGGCTCGACGCGGGGCGCCCCACGCCTCGTTCGGGCCAGTATTGCCGGACTCGGAGTGGAGGCGAGAGATGAGCGACGAGCGCGAAGTCGTGGTGCTGAGCGGGGTGCGAACGGCGATCGGGAAGTATGGCGGGAGCCTCAAGGATCAGCCGCCGAGCGAGCTGGCCGCGCTGGTCACCAGGGAGGCTGTCAGCCGGGCTAAGGTCGAGTCGAAAGAGATCGGCCACGTCGTCTTCGGCAACGTGATCCACACCGACGTCCACGACATGTATCTCAGTCGGGTGGCGGCGGTCAAAGGAGGGCTGCCGGTCGAAACGCCGGCCTTTACGCTGAACCGCCTGTGCGGCAGCGGGCTCCAGGCGATCGTCTCGGCCGCCCAGGTCATCATGCTGGGCGACGCCGACGCCGCGGTCGCTGGCGGGGCCGAGAACATGAGCCGCGGCCAGTACTGGCTGCCGGGCATGCGCTGGGGCCAGCGGATGAACGACGGGACGGTCGTCGACGCGACGGTCGGCGCGCTCACCGACCCCTTCGATGACTGCCACATGGGCATGACCGCCGAGAACGTGGCCGGCGAGTGGCAGGTCTCCCGCGAAGACCAGGACGCCCTGGCGGTAGAGAGCCACCGCCGAGCGGCTCGCGCGACCGAGGAGGGGCGCTTCAAGCAGCAGATCCTCCCGATCGAGCTCAAGACGCGGAGCGGCACCACCCTGTTCGACGCCGACGAGCATATCCGAACCGACGCGACCCTGGAGGGGATGGCGAAGCTGCGGCCGGTCTTCGACAAGAACGGCTCGGTGACGGCCGGCAACGCCGCCGGTATCAACGACGCCGCGGCCGCGGTCGTCCTGATGGACCGCAAGACGGCAGAGCAGCGCGGCTACAAGCCGCGCGCCCGACTGGTCGGCTACACCCACGCCGGGGTCGAGCCGAAGTTCATGGGGATCGGGCCGGTCCCGGCCGTGCGCAAGTTGCTCGAGAAGACCGGGCTCAGCGTCGAGGATCTCGACATCTGCGAGGTCAACGAGGCGTTCGCGGCCCAGGCGCTCGCCGTCGTCCGCGACCTCGGGCTACCGGAGGACAAGACCAACCCCAACGGGAGCGGGATCTCGCTGGGCCACCCGATCGGCGCGACCGGCTGCATCCTAACCGTCAAGGCCCTCGACGAGCTGGAGCGGACCGACGGTCGCTACGCCCTGGTCACGATGTGCATCGGCGGCGGCCAGGGCATCGCGGCGATCTTCGAGCGCATGTAACCCGTAGGGCACCCCCCGGCGGCGACGTGCCAGATACGGCTGAGCTGGAAGCGGTAGGCCGACAGGTCACGGCCCTCGGCGTTGAAGATGGCTTCCTGGGCTCGGTTGTAGGCTCGTCCCGCGGGCTTCTCGCCCGGGAATCGGGCGACTTGGTGATACGGTGTAGGGCCTAGCTCGGACTGCTCCTTGGAAGACATACATACGCGACAGGTTATCACAGAGATACAAGATGGCTGAGGTAGTATGCGAACCCGGGTAGGGCTAGGAAGGCCGCTGATCCTCTTGGCTGATCCTCTTGGAGGAGCTGCAAGAAGTCCCTCGGGGTGACGATCCTCACGTCCTGGTAGGTGCCAAGCTCGAGCAGCTTGCGATCGCCTGTCACCAGGTAGTCGGCTTGGACAGTGACGGCGGCGGCCAAAATAAGGTCGTCTTCCGGGTGTGTGGCTACACCTCGGACCGAGACGGCAAGCGGGGTGAGGACGGCTTCGGTCGCGAGCAGTGCCACCGCTTCCTCTCGCTCCTGGGCGCTCAGGGACCTGCTGAAGTAGGCGGTATCGAGCGTCCGACGCAGCTCGCTCAGGATATGCTCCGAGACGATGAGCTGAAAGCGGCCATCACGCCACTGGCGCAGCAGTTCGCCAAGCATGTTGGCCGGATTGCCGACCCCGCGCAGGGCGGGTGCCAGGACATTGGTATCCAAGACAGCAGTGATCACGCCTTTCGGGCAGCCTGCTGCTC
>JACCZL010000792.1 GCA_013695975.1 Chloroflexota bacterium | reverse complement strand
AGGACGCTCCCTTACGGTCGCGGTTCGGACGGGCGCATGCCACACGTGGATGCTACGCGACCGACTAGCGCCCGGACCCGCCAGTCGGAGCGCCTGGGCCGCGCTGGCCGGCCGCCGGCGCCGGCTGGGTCATGAGCTGATCGACGCGATCGCTCGCCCGCTGTTTGGCCTGGGCCACCTGGTCGGTGGGGATTCGCCCGGCGCTCGCGGCCGCGTCGATCCGGCTGTTGGCCGCCGTCTTCAGCGCGCTCGCCACGGTCGCCGGATTGACGTTGTGGGCCTGCGCCACCGCGGTCAACGTCTTGCCCGGCAGCTCCTGCCGGAGCTCCTCCACGCTGATGTTCAAGGCCGTCGCCGCCGCGCTCAGCCCCTCACTGAATCCGCCGCGGTGGCCGCCCATCTTGGGGCCATGGTCGGGCAGACCCAGCTCCTGTCGCGTCTCCATCATCGCCTGGCGCAGCCGGTCCGGCGACACTCCCAGCTTGGCGGCGAGGGCGTTGTGGAACTGCGCGTGGCGGTCCTGTCCGGACGACCCCTGGCCACTCGGCGTTCGAGTACCGGGGCTGGGCACGAGCGCCGGCGATCGCTGGGTGCTCGATCCGCCGGTCGCCGGGGCGGTCGGGGTCGGGCTGGCCGTCGGCGTCTGCTGCGCCGCGACCGCCCCAAGCGCGAGGCCGACCATGGTGAGGGCGGCCACCCCCGCCACGGCGGTTCGCTTCAACGATGGAGTTTGCATCTTCGTCTCCCTTCGAGACTCGGGAAGCTCGGCGAGGGTCATCCCCGCCGGCGTGAGGCGTGTGCCTCGATTGAAACTGTAGGGACCGGGCCTAAGGCTCGGGTTAGCGGTGGCTTAGAACGAGGTTAGAGCCGGCGTCTCAGGGGGAGATTTCGAGACGACCGTGACAGATCGGGGATAATGCGGCGGGTGGGTTGCTCGCCGGCGCCGATGTCTGTCGGCGCCGCGACGGGACACCCGGGTGGAACAGAGCATGGAGAAGGCCGCGAACATTCTGATCGTCGACGACGACGAGGCGATCCGATCGTCGCTACGGCGCAGCCTGGCGCTGGAGGGCTACAAGGCCTCTATCGCGACCGATGGCGACGAAGCGCTGCGACTCGTCCGCGAGCAGCCACCCGATCTCGTCGTCCTGGACGTCATGATGCCGACGCTCGACGGGCTCGAGGTCTGTCGGCGGCTGCGGGCGTCCGACACGGAGCTGCCGATTATCATGCTGACCGCGCGCGACGCGGTTCCCGACCGGGTCGCGGGCCTCGAGAACGGCGCCGACGACTACCTGGTCAAGCCGTTCGCGTTCGAGGAGCTACTGGCGCGGATCCGGGTCCGGCTACGCCGGCGGGAGGCGCCCGATCGCCACGAGCTGCTCTTCGCCGACCTTCGGCTCGACACGGCGGCGCGGGAGGCCCAGCGCGGTGAGCGGGTGATCGCCCTGACGACGACGGAGTACGAGCTGCTGCGGTGCTTCCTGGAGCATCCACGGCGTGTGCTGAACCGCGATCTGATCTATCGCCGTGTCTGGGGCTACGACTTCGGGAGCGAGTCCAAGGTCATCGAAGTCTACGTCAAGTACCTGCGCGACAAGCTCGAAGCGGGCGGCGAAGCCCGCCTCATCCACACCGTCCGTGGCGCCGGCTACGTCCTGAAGCAGGGGGACTGAGGTGTCGATCCGCTTGCGCCTGACCCTCTGGCACACCGCGCTGCTGGCGCTGACGCTGACCGGGTTCGCCGTGGTCGTCTACGCGGCGGTCGAACGCCAGTTGACGAACGAGCTGAACGCCGACATCCAGTTGCGGGCGCTCCAAGCTTCGCGGGCGCTTCGGGCCGGCTTCGGCCGCGGGCCGAGCCCCCGCGGGCCGCGCCTCGACCTGCCCGACATGACCGACAGCACCCTCTACGTCCAGATGCTCAGCCCCCGCGGCGACGTTCTGGAGCGCTCGGCGAACCTGCCGCGGCCGCTGCCGATCCCGCCGGAGAGCCTGCGACTGGCGCTCGAGGGCCAGGAGGTCCACGACACCCTCAGCTTCCTCGGCGGCCGGGTCGAGCTGTATACCGCTCCGCTCTTGATCGACGGAGGCAGCCGGGGCGTGGCCGGGGTGCTCCAGGTGGCGGCGCCGCTGGAGCCGCTCAGGGCAAACCTGGCCCAGCTCCGGACCGTGCTCGTCGGGGTCGTGCTCGGGGGAACGAGCCTCGCGGCGGCAGCCGGCTGGTTCCTGGTCAGTCAGGCGCTCCGCCCGGTCGATCGGATGACCCAAACGGCGCACGCCATCGGACTCGCCGCGGACTTCTCCAAGCGACTCCCAGACCCGCCCCGTCGCGACGAGTTGGGGAGACTGGCCGAGACGTTCAACCAGATGCTGGCCCGACTGGATGCGGCCTTCACGACTCAGCGCCGCTTTTTGGCCGACGCCGCGCATGAGCTGCGCACGCCCCTCACCGCGGTCCGCACCGACCTCGAGGCCCTCCGCAGGGGCGCCGACCGCGATCCGGTCGAGCGCGACGCCACCCTGCGAGAGGCCGTCCGCGAGGTCGACCGAATGGGCCGTCTGGTCGGCGACCTGCTCGCCCTGGCCCGCGCCGATGCCGGCCAGGCCCTCGATCGGCGGCCACTCCCCCTGGACACCCTCCTGATCGAGGTTTACCAGAAGGCCAGGACACTCGCAAACGGGGTCGAGCTGAGCCTGGGCGAGCTAGAGCAAGTCGAGGTCGAGGGCGATCGGGACCGTCTGAAGCAGTTGCTCCTGAACCTGGTCGACAATGCCCTTCGCTACACCCCACCCGGCGGACTGGTCACCCTCGAGCTCGTCGCCCGAGCCGGCTGGGCGCGGCTCCGCGTCCGTGACACCGGCCCCGGCATCCCGGCCGACCATCTGCCGCGGATCTTCGAGCGCTTTTATCGCATCGACCAGGCCCGCTCGCCCGATGCCGGCGGCACCGGCCTGGGCCTGGCGATCGGCCAGTGGATCGCCCGGGCGCACGGCGGCCGGATCGAAGTCGAGAGCCGCGAAGGGGCCGGCTCCACGTTCACGGTCCTCCTCCCCGCCGCGGGCGGCGTCGGGGATCTCCCCGCGACGGAGGCCGATGGGGCCAGCGCCTCGGCTCGAGCGCCTGGTCGTATCGTTAGCAGCTCTGACCTCCATGGGCGGGAGCAGGCGCCGGCCCGCGTGCCTCATTCGTGAGGGCCTGAACGTCGGTTCGACCGGCCGCGGCAGCCGCTAAGGGCGAGTCAGGACGGATCAGCCGTTCGACCATCCGAGCACCGGGTTCGCGCGCAGAAAATCCAGGTCCAGCTCCACCCCCAGGCCGGGCCGCTCGGAGAGATGGAGGGCGTCTCCAACCAGCTCGATTGGCCGATCGAGGCAGCGCTGGTAGGATGGGATCCGATGGAGGCTGTGCTCCAGGCGATAGAAGTTGGGGATGGTCAGCATCGCCTGCCCACCGGCGACGATCTGCAGCGGGCCCATCGCGTTGTGCGGGCTGATCGGCACGTGATACGCCTCGGCCAGGCTGGCAATCCGGACCAGCTCGCTGATGCCGCCGGTCCAGACGACGTCGGGCATGATGTAGTCGGCCAGGCGCTGCTCGAGGATCGGCAGGAAGTCCCAGCGCGTGTAAAGGCGCTCGCCGACGCAGATCGGCACGCCGACCTGCTCGCGGACCGAACGCAACGCGGCGAGGCTCTCCGGCGGGGTCGGCTCCTCGAACCAGCCGATCCGATACGGCTCCAGCCGCTTCGCGAGTCGCACCGCCGTCGGGACGTTGTAGTGGCCGTGGGCGTCGATCAGGATCTCGATTGATGGCCCGACCGCCTCGCGCATCGCGGCGATGATCCCGACCCCGAGCTCTTCGCCGGCCGCCGAGATCTGCCCGTTCAGGTAGGCGGTGTGAAAGGGGAGCATCTCCAGGAAGGGGTCGCACTTGAGGGCAGTGTGCCCGGCCGCGACCGTCTGCTTCGCGGCGGCCGCGTACTCGTCGGGCGTGGCGCAGCCGTCGAACCAGCCGTTGGCGTAGAGCGGCACCGTGTCGCGGAGCTTTCCGCCGAGCAGGTCGTAGATCGGCCGGCCGAGGGCCTTGCCCTTGATATCCCAGAGGGCGATGTCGATCCCGCTGATCACGGCGGTCGGCAGGCCCCGCGGACCCAGGTAAGCCGCCTTACGGAACAGGGTGTGCCAGACGCGATTGATGTCGGCCGCGTCGAGCCCGACGACGAAAGGGGCCAGGCGACGGATCGCCTCGCCGACGATCAGGCTCCCATTGCCCGGGTAGTTGCTGGCCTCGCCCCAGCCGTCAACCCCCTCGTCGGTCCGAACGTGGACAAACGTCCACCCCCGCTCGGCGACGCCCTCCCCCGTGGGATCGACGACGTAAACCTCGAGATCGATGATCTTCATCCTCACCCCCTCGGCCGAGCGGTGCCTGGCCATCGTGAAGCACACTATGCTCGTAGCGAGTCTCGACGATGGTCACTGGTACCGTGCCTCCCGCTGCCGTCGCCCGGATTAGCGCTCCTTATTGATCCTAGCGGATCGAATGGGTCGCTACCTCGACGACGCCCTCAGGCGGGTGCGGTTCAAAGCCGGCTTGTGACGACTCGCCGTGGTATGACACCCTTCTGACACCGTGCCCGGCCCGAAACCGCGAACCTGGCTCCCGCTGCTCGGACTCCTGCTGACCGTGCTGATCTGGGCCGGCAACAACATCGTCAGCAAGATCATCTTGCTCGAGGCCTCGCCGATCCTCGTCGCGTTGGTCCGCTTCACCCTGGCCGGGCTGCTCTTCTACCTGCCGGTCTTCCTGACGCTCCACCGCGGAGAGCAGCGCTTCGCGCGCGGCGACTGGCCCCGCCTGCTGCTGCTCGGCACAGTCGGCGTGGCCGGCAGCCTGCTGCTCCACCTGCTGGGGCTCCGGACGACGCCGGCCACCGACGCGGCCATCTACAGCCTGATGACTCCGCTCTTCGTGCTCGTGCTGGCCCGACTGTGGTTCGGCGAGCGCCTCAATCGGGTCAGAATGCTCGGCATCGCGGCCGCCTTGCTCGGCGCCGCTCTGCTGGCGATCGGCGGCGCGGCCGGGCTCGGCGGGGGCGACCTCCAGGGGCCCCTCTTCCTGCTGAGCGGCTCGCTGGTCTGGAGCGGCTACACGGTGCTGAGCAAGGAGGTCCTCGCGCGCCGCTCGCCGCTCCTGGTCCTGGCGGCGGCCAACCTGGGCGCGATGGCCGTGATCTGGCCCCTGGCCGGCCTGCTCGGCGTCTGGGCGGAGCTGCCGCGCGTGCTGAGCTGGTCGCCAGCGGCCTGGGGGGTGATGGCCTACCTGGTAATCTTGATGAGCATGACCAGCCAGTGGCTCTACGTCCGCTCCCTGCGCGACCTCCGCACCAGCCAGGTTTCGGCCCTGCTGTACACTCAGCCGCTTTTCACCGCCCTGATGGCCGCCGCCGTGCTCGGCGAGCTGCCCACGTCGGTGACCGTCGTGGCCGGCCTGCTGATCCTGGCGGGCGTCTGGCTGGTCAACCGCCCCATGCCCGCCCGCCGCCCGCCGACCGGGGTAGCCGCGGCGAGCTCGGGCGACCCGGCGACGAGCGCCACCGCAACCTCGGGCTGAGCAGGGGGATCCAGGAGCTGGGCCGAGAGCATCGTAACTGGAGGTTTCAATGCGAGTGTTGGTGACCGGAGCGGCGAGCGGGATCGGGCGAGCGACCTGTCGCCGACTCGCGCGCGATGCGAGCGCGCGGGAGCAGGCGGGATACGTGGCGGCGGTGGACCTTGCTCCATCGTCCGCGCTCGACGAGCTGGTCGACGAGCTGCGCGATCTCGGGGTGGAGGCGCTGCCGCTCTACGGCGACATGGGCGCCACCGACGCGCCGGCCCGCGTC
>JACCZL010000790.1 GCA_013695975.1 Chloroflexota bacterium | reverse complement strand
CGACCTCGCGCCGGCGGCTGCTGCCGAGCCCGCGCAGGCCAACCTGGATCATCGACGTGACCCAGGGCAGTTCCGACACCCGCCGCATCGCGCTGTTCGGCCCGGCCCGCACACCGTTGACCTCGTCTCGCCAGTCGAGGTCCGCCCCGATCCGGACGACGCAGAGCGGGCCACGGCCGGCGTAGGCGCCGACGACTGGGATGGTCGCCGCCTGGTCGCCGCCCAGCACGATCGGAACGGCGCCGCGCTCCAGCACCGTGCCGATGACAGCAGTCGTCGCACGGCTGTTCTCTTCGTAGCGGCCGGGCAGCATCGCGACATCGCCACCATCGACGATGGTGACACGCCGACCCGCGAACAACTCGCCGCCGAGCTCGAAGTCGTAGTGTCCGAGACTACCGGCCAGCCGCGAGGACTGCTCGCGGATCGCCCCGGGCGCCGGACTGCAGGCAGCCCGCGACCGCTCGAGGTCGTCCGGAGTCGTAAACGGGACGCCGACGATCGCCAGGTCGGCCGCGAGCGCCGCGAGATCACCACATCGGGGCGACGCCAGAAAGCTCGGACGTCCGATCGGCACAGGGTCGGTTCTCGCGATCATCGCTCGTACTCCTCTCGACTGGCCTGGCCCGCTGGCACCCGGCCGTGAGCCCTACTCTAGGGGACGCCGAGTGGCCTGTCAAATCGAGTATGGGATAGTAGATAATGAGCCCCGGAACGTCCGCGACCACCACAGCCTCTCCTCCTGACCGCACGCCCGTCGCGTCCACTTCCGTCTCGCCGTTGCCTGCAACTGCCCGTGCCGCCCTCAGCCCGCTTGATCGCTCGTGTCGCGCAGATGCGTTAGACTATTGACGGTAGAGCGTCACCGCCAGACACCCACCGCCGGAGCTCTAGATGACATCCCACACCGAAGCCGGCTCTTGCAGTTGTGCGCACTGCCCGACTCAGGTCTCCTTTGAACTGCCAGAGCGGCTAATCGAAGCCTTCATCGCGGGCAATGTTGTCATCTTCGCCGGTGCAGGCATGAGCACCGAGACGCGTCGCGTCCTGCCGACCACATTCTACGAAGAGATACTCAGCGGGATCACAGCGGAAAATGCCACTGGTTTCGCCGAGGTCATGACTTCCTTCTGCGCGACACGCGGCCGTTCTGAACTCCTCCTACGCCTACGACGCCGATTCGACCTGATCGATAGCTTTCCGGAACTTCGGGGTCCGGCTACCAGCTTCCATCGAGAGTTATCCACGGTTCACCTCGTCCAGGATATTGTCACCACGAATTGGGATTCCTACTTCGAACGTCATTGTGGCGCCCTTCCAATCGTTACCGATTTGGACTTCGCCTTTTGGAGTTTACCGGTAAGGAAAGTCTACAAGATTCATGGATCAATCAACAATGTTGGGACCATCGTCGCTACGGAAGAAGATTACAGGAAATGTTATAGGCGGCTTAGGGATGGAGTCCTGGGGGCCTCTCTCAAGCTTATGCTCGCCACGAAGACCCTCGTCTTCGTGGGTTACTCTCTAAGGGACGATGATTTCAACAGAATCTATAACTATCTGAAACGCGACATGGGGGAACTCCTACCTAGATCATACCTAGTGACACTAAGCGACAGACCTCGAGATAATGGATTCCAGCAACTAACCACAATTCAGACGGATGGCACGTTCTTCATCACTTGCGTCAAGAAGCGCTTGGTAGAGCTAGGAATCATGTTGCCAGACCGGCTATTGGACGAAGTGGATGAGTCCCACGAGACGATTCGCAATCAGCATCGCCACATGCACGAAGAATTCCCGCTGGCCACGTACCCTGACCTAATATACGCGGCTTCTTATCAGGATGGGTTGATGCACGCCCTGCAGCGGATGGTAACCCGGTGTTCGACCGGCTACTACTCACACCGATGCAACGTCGAAGCTGTGATGCGCGAGTACAAGGTGCTGTACGAGCAGGCCTTGAGTGCTGAGAACTATTGGGATGCCGCGTACCTGCGCGGATACGCCGTCGGATTGAGCTTTCTCCTGGTGGGCGATGAGCAACGGAAACAGCTACCCGTCTACTTCGTCTTCGGTAGCGACAAAGAATTGGTGACCGTCGAGGATTTCAGGCGCGAACTTGATCGCGCGGCTTCCCTACATACCCAGGCTCACGAGGAGGCGCTGCGACTGGTGCAGGGTGCGGAGAGTGGGACAGAGCTGTACCACCCGCCCCACTTCGGGCCTTGGGCCTAGCGATCCAGGGGTGCAACCGCTGTGGGCATTCGGTCGCCCGACAAGCCCGTCGGAGCCGCCCAAACACGTTTGCGACCTACTCGTTACGGTCGGCGGCCGACCGACCGGCGTGGGCGCGCCAGAGCCACTACGGACTGCGCTCCTTCGATCCGACATTTGGCGCTGTCCGCGTGCGACGACGCGCCGCGACCACGCATCCATGATGGGTTGGGGCAGCATTTCACGGATCGCCGAGGTTTCGGGGTTCTTTATCTACTATCCCGCCAAATTGAGTATCGTCACAGTGGCGGTGCGCGGGGTGTGCCCTGCCGGGCACCTGCTGGTCAGCCTCGACACAATCCGGCCAGTGCACCGGGCCGAGCCCGATCCCCTCGATCAGATCCAGTCGTCATTCGGATTGTCTCGGCCCGTCTAGGCGACCCGGGCGGGCCAGAGGACCAGGAGGATGTAGTGGTCATGGTAACAGGGATGAAGGCGCAAACCAGCCCGACCGAGCTCGAGCTGCTCGAGAAGGCGCGCAAGTACCTGCCGGGCGGTGCCCTCGGCACCTTCCTGCCGCCCGAGGACCTCGACTTCGTGGTGATGCGCGGTCAGGGCAGCAAGGTCTACGATGCCGCTGGCCGGGCGTACATCGACTACGTCCTGGCCTCCGGCCCGATGATCCTCGGTCACGCCCACCCGGCCGTCGTGCGGGCTGTCCAGGAGCAGGTCGCGCTGGGCACCTCCTACTACGGGCTGAACGCCCCGGCCATCGACCTGGCTGAGGCGATCGTCGAGGCCGTCCCGTCGGCGGAGCAGATCCGCCTGGTCGGCTCGGGGGCTGAAGCCACCTTCTACTGCCTGCGCCTGGCGCGGGCGTTCACCGGGCGCAGCAAGATCCTCAAGTTCGAGGGCGCCTATCACGGCCACCACGACTACGTCATGTTCTCGGCCTCCTCGGCCTCGCCCGGCTATCCGGTCGGCACGGCCGACACGGCCGGTATCCCGCCGGTCCTGGCAGACGAGGTGCTGGTCGCACCGTACAACGACCTCGAGACGACCGTGGACATCATCCGCGGTCACGCCGACTCGCTGGCGGCCGTGCTGGTCGAGCCGTTGCAGCGGATCATCAGTCCGCGGCCCGGCTTCCTGGAGGGGCTGCGGCAGGCGACCAGTGAGGTCGGGGCGCTGCTGGTGTTCGACGAGGTGGTGACCGGCTTCCGCCTGGCCTACGGCGGGGCCCAGGAGAAGTACGGCGTGCGCCCGGACCTGACCGCGCTGGGCAAGATCGTTGGCGGCGGGATGCCGCTGGCCGCGGTCTGCGGCCGGGCCGAGATCCTCGAGCTGGCCAACGCGCGCGCGAAAGGGCCCAGGTACACCTACATCAGCGGGACGCTGAACGGCAACGCGCCGGCCGCGGCGGCCGGGCTGGCGACGCTGCGCGAGCTGCAGAAGCCGGGCGCCTACGAGCGGCTGGAAGTGATCGGCGAGACGATCCGCGGTGGCCTGCGCGACATCGTCGAGCGGCGCGGCATCCCGGCCCAGGTCGTCGGCGAAGGCCCGCTCTACAACCTCATCTTCACCGGCCACGACATCGTCGACCATCGCTCGATCCAGCGCGC
>JACCZL010000766.1 GCA_013695975.1 Chloroflexota bacterium | reverse complement strand
GTCGAGGAGCGTGCAGAGCAGGCCGAAGGTCTGGTAGACCGAGACGATCGCGAAGGCGATCCGCAGGTCGCCGTTGCCGATCGAGCCGATCAGGTGGCCGAGCGCGGCCTGGGTCTGGTCGCGATCGAACTCGTCGAGCAGCCGCCGCGAGACGACGACGGTCGCGTCGTGCGGCCCCGAGCCGATCGCCGCCGCGTTCGGGACGTCCGAGTCGAGCAGCACCACCCGCGGCGGCGGCAGCCCGGCCGCGACGGCCATCTCGGCCACCACGTTGACCAACTGCTGCTCTTCCAGGTCGCCCGCCCGCGGCTCGCGGGCGCCGAGCGAGAGCAGCGCGCCGCCCACCCCGGCCCGCAGGAAGAGCCACCGCAGCCAGGTCCAGATCAGGAGCATCACGGCCACGCCCGGCAGCAGCAGCAGCGCCCAGCCGACGACGACCTGTCCGAACGTGGCCGGGCGCTGATCCTGGTGCATCATCGGGGCGAGCAGGTCGAAGTACCCACGCGGGATGGCCGTCAGGATGTCCGGGCCCGGCAGGAACAACTCGAGCGCCCCGCCGACGAAGCCGAGCTGCCCCATCGCCAACGGCGTCACGATCACGCTCACGACGAGCCCCATCAGGACGACCGCGCCGAGGCAGAGCGCCGTCAACCGCCAGGTCGAGCGCCGATGCCGCGCCTGCTCCTCGAAGAAGCTGGTCCGATCGACCGGCCCCGGCACCGGCGCCCACGGCCGCGGTTCAACGCTCGGCATCTGCATCGTCATTCCACCGCCTCCGCGACGCAGGTCACCGCGTCGTTCCCGCGGGGGCGACGCGCCCTTTCGGTGCGGTCTCACTCCGCCGTGACACCAGTGTACTGCGCGGCTCGCGGGGAAACCCCCGTGGAATTACGGGGTTCTCGGTACGGGTTTCGGCCCCTGGGCGCTTCTCGCCGGCACCACCGGCGACTACGCCGTCTTCCGGGTGCTCTACACCCGCCTGCTCCCGGCGCATGCCCACCCCGCCGCTCAGAGCACTCGCCATCGAGAGCACGCGCCGCCCCGTTGCGCGGATCGTGCAGCCGCGAGTAGCCCGAAGCGTGGCTGGAGTATACCGGGTTACCCGAGGAGGAGGGCAGCCGCCCCTGGTCTCATCACTCGGTCAGGGCGCGGACGCGTCTGCCGCGCGGCAGCTCGCCCCTGCGCACTGGCGCAGGGCGGCGAGCCGTGACGAGAGCTGGGCGAGGAGGGTGGGGTCGGCTGTGGCGTAGGCGTTCTGCAGCTCGTCGGGGTCGGACCGTAGGGCGTAGAGCTCGCGCTCGCCGGTCACGTATTCGACGTAGGTGTGATCCCGCGTTCGGAGGCCGGTGAACTCGGTGATGTCGAGCCTGCCGGGCTGCCGGTCCTGTCGCCGACCCGGCCGCTGCACCTGCTGATCCAGATCCATCGGGTCTTGTGGGTCCGTCCCGTCGCTGTCCTCGTGCTGCAGCAGGTAGGCTCGGCGCCACTCGGATGGCGGATCGTCCCGTAGCAGCGGCACGAGCGAGCGGCCGTCGACGTACTCGGGCGCCACCACGCCGGCCAGCCGTGCAAACGTCGGCGCCAGGTCGACGTTGCCGACGATCCGCTCCTCGACCCGCCCGGCGTCTACGCCGGGTCCGCGCACGATCAGCGGGACGCGGATGTCCTCTTCGTACGGGGCTTGCTTGCCGGATCGGAGGCGGTGCTGGCCCAGGTGGAAGCCGTTATCCGAAGTGAAGAAGATATAGGTGTTCTCGTCCTGGCCGGTCGCCTCGGTACCGCCGAATCGGGACGTGGCGCGGGGTTTGGCATCAGTTGTGCAGGGATGTGGGGAGATCGCACACTGAAGGGGGTCGATCGTGGTCAGGCTCAGCACCGAGGAGCGCAAGCGGCTGAAGGATGCCGACTTCGCCTACATCGACAAGGACGGCTGACTGGAGACAGGCATGGCATTCCTGCTCGTCGCGATCGTGCTGGTGCTCGTGCTCGGGGGCGCCTTCTGGGTGACCTCGACGCTGATCGGGCTCGTGTTGACGTTGGTCATGGCCGCGCTCGTCGGGATGGCCGCCGACGCTATCGTGCCCGGCAAGCTTCCCTACGGCGTGCTCGGAGCGGCGCTGGCTGGCATCGTCGGCGGCTTCCTCGGGAGCCTGTTGCTCGGTAACTTCGGTCCGGGCCTGTTTGGTGTCCGGATCATCCCGGCCTTCGTCGGCGCGGTCGTGATCGCGGCCGCGGCCGAGCTGGTGACCCACTCGCGCTCCCGCCGCGCCCTCCGCTGACCCCTTCGAGGGTTCGGTTAGCGGAAGCTCCTGATCACCTCGGCGTAGCGGGCCAGGCGTGGGAGCACCTCGTCGGCTCCGGCCGCGGGCAGCCCGAAGACGCAGCGGATCGCCCCGGCCGCTTCGTACGCCTCGATCTGCTTCGGGTCGGGGGAGGCGCCGAAGATCGAGACCGGGATCGGTCCCCGCCCGGCCTGGGCGGCGAGGCGGTTGACGTCGGCGATCCGGTCGGCGAGCGGCTGCTCGCCGCGGTCGGGCCGCGGCAGCCACTCGTCGCAGTACTCGATCAGCCCTTCGACCGCCTTCGGCCCGTCCCCGCCCATGATGATCGGCGGGTGCGGCCGCTGGACCGGCTTCGGCCACTGCCAGATCGGATCGAAGTCGACGTACTCGCCATGGAACTGGGGCTCGTCCTCCGTCCAGATCGCCTTCATCGCCAGGACCCGCTCCCGCAGGACCCGCCAGCGCTTGCGGGGGTCGGTGCCGTGGTTCTCCATCTCCTCGCGGTTCCAGCCGCCGCCGATCCCGAAGAGTAGCCGCCCGCCCGAGAGGAGGTCGACGCTGGCAACCTCCTTGGCCAGCGTGATCGGATCGCGCTCGATGACCAGGCAGATGCCGGTCCCCAGCCGCAGCCGCTCGGTGGCGGCGGCAACGGCCGTGAGCGCCACGAACGGGTCGAGGGTGTGCCAGTACTGCTGAGGCAGCTCGGCGCCGCCCGGCCACGGCGTGCGGCGGCTGGTCGGGATATGGGTGTGCTCCGGCAGGAAGAGCGACTCGAACCCGTGCTCCTCCGCCGCCCGCCCGAGGTCGACCACGCCGATCGCGTAGTCGGTCGGGAACATCATCACGCCGAACTGCATCGCTTCACCTCCCGGTCATGCCGCGGCAGTATATCGCCAGTGAGTGCGCCGCGGCCGCGAAAGGGGCAGGGGTGCGTGCTATCCTCAACCCATGAGCGTCCTGCAGAAGGCCACCAAGACTCTCAGCGAGATCGAGTCGGAGCTCCTCGCCGCCAATGGCGCCGCGAGCCTCGATCCGGCGCGCCTTGCCGAGCAGGTCCATCAGGTCCGCGAGCTACTCTCCGGCGAGGATGCAGAATGGGTTGGCGAGGAGGAGGCACGGCGCATCCTCGGGTTCACGATGGAGAACGCGATCAAGGCCTGGGCGCGGCTCGAGCTGCTGCGCAGCCGTATCCAGGATGGCCGCCTCGAAGTACGGCTCGACGACGTGCTGTACCGTCGGATGGAGAACGAGGCGCTCCGTGCCATCGGTGGCGAGGATCTCACCGAAGAAGAGCTGAAGATCATGCGTGAGGAGCGCCCGGGAAAGAACCCCTGGGAGCGAGAGAAAGCCGAACAACGCGAGTGAGCCTCCCACCGGCCGGACCGATCGCTGTGCTCGAAAGCAGCGTGCTGGTGCCGGAGTGGTCTCGCTTCGTGCTTCAGCGTCTGGCCGCCCCTGGTCGCCGCCGCTTCGCCCCGGTCTGGTCGGAGTGGATCGTCGCCGAAACCTGGAGGGTCCTTACCTGGCGGTGGCTCGCGCAGGCAGGTCGCGTTGATCAGGCCGAGTGGCGCGCGCTCACGCGCGGCGCCAACACGATGCTCCGGTACCTGGTACCAGCGATGACGCTCGTCTCAATCCGCGACTTCACCGGTCCGGCGCCTTGGCCCGAGCTGAAGGACCCTGACGACGCCCCGATCTGGGAGTCCGCCATCATCGCGGGAGCGCAGTACGTCGTGAGCCACAACACCGGTGACTTTCCGCCGCTCGTGGAGGGCCGGCACCTCTATCGAGGGGTCGAGTATCTGACCACCATCGAATTCGTCGAAGACGTGCTCGGTGAGGACGCCGCCGCGTTGCACGGGGAGCCGTTACCCTTCGGCGCC
>JACCZL010000105.1 GCA_013695975.1 Chloroflexota bacterium | reverse complement strand
TCGAGCCCGGTCGCGAAGCCGACCGCCCCGTCGGCCATGCCTTCGTCGACGAGCGCCTGCATCCGCTCCAATTCAGCCGGCGTCGCCAAGCGGTCCTCCATGCCGATCACCTCGGCCCGCACGGCGCAGTGGGGCACCAGGTAGGCGACGTTAGTCGCGACCCGTCGGTCGAAGCGCTCGAGGAACGACGCGACGGTCGTCCAATCCCAGGCGATCGGCGGGTTGCCATTGAGGGCGCGCAGGTGTCGCCGGAGCATCTCGAGCGTCGGCGGTGAGACTGGCGCGTAGGACAGCCCATCCTGCCCCAGCACGTCGGTGGTCACGCCCTGGAAGACCTTGCCCTCATGGCGCGGCTCGGCCAGCAGCATGACGTCGGCGTGCGAGTGCATGTCGATGAAGCCGGGGCTGACGACCTGGTCGGCGCAGTCGATGATGCGCGCCGCCTCGACCTCGCCGACGCGCCCGACGCCGACGATCCGCTCGCCCTGGATCGCGACATCGCCTCGATACCAGGGGTTCCCGCTCCCGTCCACGATCCGGGCTCCCCGCAGCAGCAGGTCTAGCATCGCTATCCTCTCATCTGGAACGTCGTTCGCCAACGGCCGGCGGCTGGTGAAGCACGCCTACTGGGCGCGCTCCGAAAGGGCCCGGACGATATCGGCGCGGCTGACCATCCCCTGCAGCGCGCCGTCGACCACGACCGGCACCCGCTTGATCCGTCGTTCGGACATCAGCGCGGCGATCTGCTCGATCGGGGCGTTGGGCGGCACGCCGACGACCTCCGGCGTCATGATCTCTCCGACCGTGGCGCCCTGCTTGCCGATCACGTCCGCTTCGCTCACGATCCCGACCAGGGCCCCGCCCTCGTCCAACACCGGCATTCCGCTGATGTTGTGAAAGGCCAGCAGCTTCGTCAGGTCGTCGACCGGCATCGCCGGCGTCGCCGTCAGGACGCCACTCGTCATGATCTCGCCAGCCGTGCGGATCCCCTCCATGTAGCCGGTCCCACCGATCGTCGACAGCCCACTCGCGCCCGAGTCCTGGCGCCGGCGGTGCAACTGGGCCGACTCGTCTTCGAAGAACGCACTGCTGGCGCCCTCGTGGATCTCGAACGTGAGCACCCGCTCGTTCTCGAGCCGAAGGGCGCCACGGATCAGCCTCGCCTCGCCAACGGCGGACTCTTCGGACGTACCGGTCGCCACCACGGCGACGATCTCGCCGCCACGGACGGCCAGCACGATCGCCTCGTCGCCATCCTCCGACTCGACCCCTTCCTGACTCGCCGTCGGCTCCCCGACGAAGGCATCCTTGATGTTCACGCGCTTCATCGGACTTTCTCCTCCCCGCGACGCACCGCGCCCCGCTGGGCGACCTCGCGCCGCCAGCCTTGTCGCCATGATGCGCCGTCGCGCGCGGCGCGTCAAGGGCAGGTTTCCACGATGGCACCGGGATCGCCAAAGTGAGGCACCGAGGAGGGCACGAACAGTTGCCCGACAGACCATCAGTCCGGCATGATCGGGGGCGCTGCGCCCGGCAAGAGGCTCGGCCAGGGGCCATAGGATGACGATCGCCGCGCCCGCCGCGGTGCGGAGCGCGTCCGTCGTCAGGACGGGCGGGCTCCTCTGGGGGCTCGTCGCCCTCTTCTTTTTCTCCGGTGCCTGCGGCCTGGTGTACCAGGTTCTCTGGGTGCGTCTGCTTTCGCTGGCGTTCGGGATCACCGTCTTTGCCGTGACGGTCGTCCTGGCCAGCTTCATGGCCGGGCTGGCGATCGGATCGTTCTTCGGCGGGCGCTTCGCCGAACGTCTGCGGCGCCCACTCGTCGCCTACGGCATCGTCGAGATCGGCGTCGGCCTGGACGCCCTCACCACACCTCCCGCCTTCCACGCGATGCAGCAGCTCTACCCGGCCATCGCGCAAGCCCTCGGGGACAGCGAGGCCGCGCTCTTTCCCGTGCGAGTCGGCCTGGCCTTCATCCTCCTGGCGATCCCCACCACGCTGATGGGCGCCACCCTGCCGATCGTCGTCAAGTCTTCGCTCGCGCGCTCGGGCGAGCTGGCCGACCGCATCGGGCTGCTCTACGCGGCCAACACGTTCGGCGCGATCACTGGCGCCGCCCTGGCCGGCTTCTGGCTCATCGGCGACATCGGCATCAGCCGATCGATCCAGATCGCGGCCGCCGTCAACGCCGCGGTCGGCCTGGTCGCCATCGGCATGCAGCGCCTGGCCGGTCCAGACGACGGAGCTCAGGAGCAAGCCCGGGCCGAGGACCGCCAGCCGGCCTACTCCCCGACCGCCCGTCGGGTGACGCTCCTCGCCTACGGCCTCTCCGGTGTCTGCTCGTTTGCCTACGAGGTCGTCTGGACCCGAATGCTGGCGCTGGTTCTGGATACGTCGATCTACGCCTTTGTCACGATGCTCACCATGGTCCTGGTCGGCATCGCCGTCGGGAGCGCCGTGCTCGCACCCTTCGTCCGGCGGCGCTGGAACTGGCCACTCGCCTTTGCCGCGCTCGAGGTCGCCATCGCGGCCGGCGCGCTCTGGGCGATCTGGGCCATCGCCAACCTGGCCGAGATCCGCGAATTCCTGGAGAGCAGCCCGAGTCTTCGACGCTTCGTTGCCTCGCCGACCCGCGTCAACTTCGTCGTCGCGGCGCTGACGATCCTGCCGTCGACGCTGGTGATCGGTGCGACCTTCCCGATCGCCGCCCGGATCTACACGGTCGGCGTGAGCGGCTCGTCCGAGCGGCTCGGCGAGATCTACGCGGCCAACGTCTTTGGTGCGATCTTCGGCTCGATGCTGGGTGGCTTCCTGCTGCTGCCCCTGTTCGGCACCCAGACGTCCCTGCTGATCCTGTCAGTCGCGAGCCTCGGGGTCGCGGCGGCCCTCGCCCTGAGCGCCCAGCGCCCGAGCCTGCCGGCCCGCGGCGCCTTGGTGTTGCTCGCGTTGAT
Organism: Chloroflexota bacterium; assembly: GCA_013695975.1. Lineage (GTDB taxonomy): Bacteria > Chloroflexota > UBA6077 > UBA6077 > JACCZL01 > JACCZL01. Next base: position 4,376 of record JACCZL010000105.1, on the reverse strand, counting down.
CGCCTTCGGCGGCCTCTGGGCGGTCAAGCCAGACCTCTACGGGGCACTCTTCGCCACCCGATTCCCGAACAGCGAGGTGCTCTGGTTTCGCGAGGGCCTTGAGACCACCGTGAGCGTCGTTCGGGACCCGCAAGGAGTGCGGACCCTCTATACCAATAGCCGCGGCCAGGCCAACGACGAGAGCGCCCTGGTCAACTACCATCGACGAATCGCGCACATGCCGCTGCTGGTCCGGCCGCGCGCCAGCGAGATCTTGATCGTCGGCCTCGGCGGCGGCCACACCGCCGGCTCGATCCTCCAGCACGAAGGCACCCGCGTCGACGTCATCGAGCTGTCCGACGCCGTCCTGGGCGGGGTCGAGCAGTTCGCGCGGATCAACTACAATGTGATGGAGAATCCCAATCTCTCGGTGACCCTCGGCGACGGCCGCAACTACCTCCTTACGACCCAGAAGCGGTACGGCCTGATCACAAGCGACACGATCCAGCCGTTCGACGCCGGCAGCACAAACCTGTACTCGGCCGGATATTACGGCCTCGTCCTCGGTGCCCTGAAGCAGGACGGCATCATGGCCCAGTGGGTCGGTCCGCAAGACGACTATCAGTACAAGATGATGATCCGCACGTTCCTGAGCGTCTTCCCCCACGTCACGATGTGGCTGACGTCGGACCTGCTGATCGGCAGCCGCGAGCCAATCACGCTCGACCTGGCCGAGACTGCCCGCCGCTTCGAGTCGCCGCGTGCCCGCGCGGCGCTCCAGTCTGCCCAGTTCGACAATCCCCAATCTGCCGCCAACGCGTTCGTAGCGACGCGTGACGAGCTCGAGCGCTACGTCGGCGAAGGCCCGATCCTCACCGACGACCGCCCGGTCATCGAATATTTCCGCTCCCTCCCCGGCCGTGGCCAGGGCGAGCCGCCCGACATCTACGCCCACTTCAGCCGAGACCCCAGCAAGGTTCTCGTCCGCCGGTAGGGGCGCGATGCATCGCGCCTCTACGGAGCCGAGTCGGAGATCATCGCCTGCAACGCCCGCGCGGCCTGCCCGAACAGCTCCGGGCCGGAGAAGCCGCCGAGCTTGCCCGCGTGGGCAAGGTGGGGCTCGAGCGCCAGGAACCCGCGGTAGCCGTCGCGGCGGAGCGCGGCGAGCAGCTCGCGGATCTGGCCGTCGCCCTCGCCGGGTACCGTGGTCGTGACCTCTCCGTCGCGGCGGCGGACGTCCTTGATCTGCACGTGCACCAGGTACGGCCGCAGCAGCGGATAGGCCTCATCTACCGAGCGGACGCCCAGCGCCGCGAAGTTGCCGGTGTCAAGCGTCATCCGGAGGTTCGGCGAGTCGATCGCCTCGAGCAGCTCGCGACAACGCTCCGGTCTGTCCGCCCAGAGATCGGCCTCATTCTCGAGCAAGAGGGTCACGCCCTCGCGCGCCGCCCGAGCCGTCAGGCGTTCCAGCCGCGTCAGGACTTCCTCCCGACACCCGCCTGGGTCGACGCCGGCCGGGTAGAACGAGAACACGCGGATGGACCTGGTCCCGAACGCCTCGGCCATCCTGAGCGCCCGCTCCAGACGCTCGGCCTCGAACGCGGCCTCGCGTCCGATCTCGCTCTTGCCGATCGGCGAGCCAATCAGCGACACCCGCGCCCCCTGCGCCGCGAGGCTGGCTCGAAGCCGAGCGACGTCGTCGACGGTGAGGTCGAGGACGTTGCGCCCCCAGGCGCTCCGAAGGTCCAGATTCCGGATGCCCATCCGTCCGAGCTGGGCGAGCTGGTCGTCCGGCTCCTCGGCGATCTCGTCGCCAAATCCCGATAGCTCGAAAACCTCGTCCATCGTCGCCCCCTTCCACGCAGCACGCCACACCCTGGAGGATACCCCGCGCCGCCGCTCGACGCTGAAGGTCGGATTCCCATGCACGCACGCCGACGCAGCCATTCGCCGTACACTAGTGGCTCAGTGGGCATGCTGACCCACGAGCGTACCGAAACCATAAGTCCCAACCAGGACGTGAGGAGGGGGAGCAATGCTGGGCCTGATCGTATCCCTCAAGGTAAAGCCGGAAGAGCGCGCGGCGTTCCTCGAGGCGGTCGAGAACGACTCGACCTGTTCCGTCCGCGACGAGCCGGGCTGCTTGCGCTTCGATGTCCTGCAGGACAAGGCTGATCCCGACCACTACTACTTCTACGAAGTCTATCGCGACGAGGCGGCCTTCGAGCAACACCTCCAGACGCCGCACCTCGCTCGCTGGCGCGCAGCTTCGGCGACGTGTCTGGTCGAGCCGAGCCAGGGGACGCGCTGTACCCTCGTCTTTCCCAGAGAGTACAAGTAAGCGCCAGGAGCCCGCTGTGGAATCGTCCACCCCGAACTCCCTCGACGACAAGGACGCTGAGCGTTATCTGACGCTCTTGCGCGAGGGGAGCCCGACCGAGAAGGTCGAAGCCCGCGATCGTCTCGGCGCCATCTTCGAACGCCGCGGCCTCCTCGACGAGGCGGCTCAGGCGTACGAGACCAACATCCGCGAGGGCGTCCGCGACCCCGACCTCTACGAGCGATTGGCGAGCGTCTACCGTCAGCAGGGCCGCACCGAGCTGGCCGACGAGGTGTTGCAGGAAGCCGGCCGACTCGCGGAAGCGACGCACGGGGGAGACGACCTCGAAGCCCCGACCCGGCCGATGCCTTCCGCCGCCGATGTCGGCGAGCAATCGAGCCGCCTCGACGACCGGGCCACCGCTCCGCTGTCCCGCCCACGCGGCGCCACCCGCGCCCGCCCGCTCGACCAGACGGGCCCGCCACGCCGGCCGTGGTACGCCGCGACCGGCGTCATCATTCTCAGCTTGCTCATCTGCGGCCCGCTGGGACTGATCCTGATGTGGGCCAGAGCCACCTGGAGCACCGGCACGAAACTGCTCGTGACGGCCGTCTCGCTGGGGGCGATCTCACTGCTCGGCAGCCTCGGCGTCCGAGCCGCCATCGACTCGCTGGGCGTTCTACCCGGCCAGGCGCCGCCGACCGTGGTCGCCACGCCCACCCTGACCGTGCCGACCCCGTTTATCATGGTCGGCGGCCCGAGCCCCTCCCCCAGTCCAGGGGTAGCGGCGCCCCCACCAACGCCTGGCCCGAGCCCACCCTCCGCCGCGCCCAAGCCGGCAGCCTCACCATCGCCGGCCCTCGAACGCGTCCGCGTGGCAAACACCGAGGGCGAAGGGGCCAACCTCCGCGAGCGCCCGAGCGGCTCCGCCACGCGGCTCAAGAACCTCGCCGAGGGAACCCTCTTGGACGTTACGGGTCCGAATCAACAGGGCGAAGGCCGCACCTGGCGGCCGGTCCGCGACCCGACCGGCGCCACCGGCTGGGTCGTCGCCGACTTCCTCGGCCCCCCGTAGCCACACTCGGCGCAGGTGCATCGGCGATCGAAGGGATTAGCCGTATAATCCGAGCGTCAGGGCCCCTTGGCGGGTCCTCCGGGCCCGTAGCTCAGCGGTAGAGCAGGGAGCTCATAACTCTAAGGTCGCCGGTTCGATCCCGGCCGGGCCCACCCCGCCGACCAGATAGGAACGCCCCTCGGGATGCCGATCCGGAGGGGCGTTCCTATCAGTTCGTGTCCAATCCGTGTCCAATCAGCCCTGAGGCGCCGCCGCGCGCAGCCGCCCGGTCTGCTCGCGCGCAGTGCGGATCGCCAGCTCCACGGCGTCCGCTACGTCGCGGTCGCCGCCCTCGAGGGCGTGGGCATAGCGATCCAGCGTGAACGCCACGCTCGCGTGCCCCACCCGCGTCGAGAGCGCCTTGACGCTCACGCCCGAGTGCGCGGCGGTGGTGATGTGGTAGTGGCGGACGTCGTGGATGCGGATCGTGTCCCGCAGCTCGGCGCGTTTGAGCGCAGCCTTGAACGCCCGGATGACGTTCCTCTCGCCCAGCGGCGTCCCGTTGGAGGTCGCGAAGACCAATCCGAAGTCGCAGTACGCCTCGCCCCGGCGTAGTCGCTCCGCGTTCTGACGAGCGCGATGGCGCCGCAGTGCGTCGATGGCGTCGGCCCCGAGCGTGACTACGCGCCGGCCGCGGGCTGTCTTCGGCGTGTCGAAGGATGGCTCGGGGCCGCTCTCGGGCTCGAGCGACCGGCGGATCGTGATGGCCGTGCGGTCCCAGGACACATCATCCCAGCCGAGTCCGAGCAACTCGCCCACCCGCGCTCCGGTGTGAGCCAGCATCGCCCACAGCCCGGCCAGACGGTCGCCGGCAGCCTCGGCGGCATCGAGGAGCCTTGCCACCTCCCCGGCGGTCGGTGGAACGGCCTCGAAATCCGCGCGCCGGGGCGGCCGCACGCGGGCCACTGGGTTGGACCCCAGGTACCCGTACTCGACGGCGTCCGCGAGCGCCTTCCGCAGCGT
>JACCZL010000104.1 GCA_013695975.1 Chloroflexota bacterium | reverse complement strand
CGGGCGACCCGTGCGGTAGGGTCGCCCGCCCCGATCACGCTCTTCGCTTGCCGCGATCGCGCCTGCTAGCGCCCCCCTTCGGACTCCGCGACCTCGGCGGCGCCGAGGTCGCTGGCGTCGAGGTCGGTCGCGTCAAGGTCGGCGAGGGCGCCGTCATCGTCGCCGACGGTGACGGCCTCGCCGTTGCCGAGCCCGTTGGCATCATCCTCGTCGCCATCGACGTCGGGGATCGCGTCGGCCAGGACACTCTCCAGGCCGCCCTCGATCGACGTCAGCACCGGCGGCCCGTCGCCTGTGAGCAGGCCCTCGGGACCGCCGTTCAGGATGCTCACCGCCTGGGCGGGGTCGAGCCGCTCGCGGCGGGCGTCGATCCGAGCCTGATAGCCCGTGCCAGCCGGGATGAGCTTGCCGATGATGACGTTCTCCTTCAGGCCGAGCAGCTTGTCGACCTTGCCGGAGATCGCCGCCTCGGTCAGCACCTTCGTCGTCTCCTGGAAGGAAGCCGCCGCCAGGAAGCTGTCCGTGTTGAGCGAGGCCTTGGTCACCCCCAGCAGGACCGGCTGGGCCGTCGCCGGCTCGCCGCCCTCCGCCAGCACCTGGCGATTCTTGTCCTCGTACTCGAACCGATCGACCAGCTCGCCGGGCAGCAGGTCCGTGTCGCCGGGGGCGTCGACCCGCAGCTTGCGGAGCATCTGGCGCGCAATAATCTCGATGTGCTTGTCGTTGATGTTGACGCCCTGGGAGCGGTACACCTCCTGGACCTCGTCGACGAGATACCGCTGGACGGCCTCGCGGCCCTGGATCCGCAGCACTTCCTCAGGGCTCTTGTGCCCCTCGGTGAGCTGGTCGCCCGCCGCGACGGTTTGACCGTCTTCGACGCGGATCCGGCTGGCCGAGGGGACCCGATATTCGCGCTCCTCGCGCTCCTCCGCGACGATAGCGATGCGGCCTCCGACCTCCTCGACCGTCCCGCTGAGGCGCGCCACCACCACCGCGGCTTCGCCCCCCTCGCCCTCCAGCTCGGCCAGCACCTGGTTGACCTCGACCCAGTCGCCCTCGCCGACCAGCGCCTGGTAGCCCGGCTTCAGGTCGTGCTCGTCGCGGTAGACCTCCCGAGAGACCACCTTGATCACTCGCCCTTCGTCGAGGGTCTGGACCTCGACGATGCCATCGATATCACTCAGGATCGCGATGCCCTTGGGTGTGCGGGCCTCGAAGAGCTCCTCGACTCGCGGCAGGCCGCTGGTGATGTCCATGTACTGAGGACGCCCCGTCCGCGCCGATGGGACCGGCACGCTGCCATCAGCACCGGCCGCGCCGTCGCCATCACCCGAGCCAGCGGCCGACTCCAGGCGCACCCGGGCCACACCGCCCGTGTGGAACGTCCGCATCGTGAGCTGGGTCCCCGGCTCGCCGATCGACTGGGCCGCCACGATCCCGATCGCGTCGCCGATCTCGACGGGCGCGCGTCGGCCGAGGTGCCAGCCGTAGCAGTGCTGGCAGACCCCATGGCGCGACTCGCACGCCAACGGCGAGCGCACCTGGACACGAGCCACGCCGCTGTCGCGAATCCGATCGCGCTCGATCTCGGCGATCATCACGCCGCTTTCCACCAGGACCTCGCCAGTCTTCTCGTCCACCACGTCCCCGGCCGTAAAGCGGCCGACGAGCTGGTCGAGGCGATTCTGACGCCGCTCCCGATCAACCAGATCCTCGATCCAGATGCCGGCCTCGGTCCCGCAGTCCTCGTCGTAGACGATCACGTTCTGCGAGACGTCGATCAGGCGCCGGGTCAGGTAGCCCGAGTCCGACGTCCGAATGGCCGTGTCGGCCAGGCCCTTGCGAGCGCCGTGGGTCGAGAGGAAATACTCGAGCACCGACAGCCCCTCGCGGAACGAGGAGCGGATCGGCAGCTCGATGATCCCGCCCGACGGGTCGGCCATCAGGCCGCGCATGCCCGACATCTGGGAGATCTGCTGAATGTTTCCCTTCGCGCCCGACTGGGCCATCATCGTGATCGAGCCAAACGGGTCGAGGGCCTCGCCGACGGCGCTGGTCACCTCGTCCTTGGTGTGGGTCCAGACGGCGATCACTTCGTTGTAGCGCTCTTCCTCGGTGATCAGGCCGCGGCGATACTCGCGGTCGATGCGGGCGACGTCCTTGTCGGCCTCCTCGAGCAGCGCCTGCTTCCGCTGTGGGATCGTAATGTCGTCAATCGCGATCGTCACCCCGGACTGCGTCGCGTAGCGGAAGCCGAGCCGCTTGATCACGTCGAGCACGGCCGCCGCCGAGCGGTTGCCGTACTGGCGGATCAGCGTCGCCACGATCGCCTTGAGGCCGCTCTTGTCAATCCGCTCGTTGAAGAAGGGCAGGCCGACGTTGGCCGTCCCACGCAGGGCGTCGTTGATCGTCTCGTGGAAGATCACCCGGCCGACGCTGGTCGAAACCAGCACCGGTTCGCTCTCGTCGTCCAGCTTCATCCGCACGCGGATCGAGGCCTGGAGGTCGATCTTCCCCAGATCGTAGAGGATCCGTGCCTCGGACGGATCGCTGAAGACCTTACCCTCGCCCATAGCGCCGGGCCGGATCGTCGTCAGGTAGAAGCAGCCGAGGACCATGTCGAGCGTCGGCGAGACGATCGGCTCGCCGTTGGACGGCAGCAGCAGATTGTTGACCGAGAGCATGCTCTCTCGGGCCTCGCGCTTGGCCGCGGCCGACAGCGGGACGTGGACCGCCATCTGGTCGCCGTCAAAGTCGGCGTTGAACGCCGAGGTGACCAGCGGGTGGATCTGAATCGCGCTCCCCTCGATCAGGACCGGCTCGAACGCCTGGATCCCCAGACGGTGGAGCGTCGGGGCCCGGTTCAACAGGACTGGGTGGTCCTCGATAACCTCTTCGAGGACGTCCCAGACCTCCGGCCGGACCCGCTCGACGATCCGCTTGGCGCTCTTGATGTTGTGGGCGTGACCACGCTCAACCAGCTTGCGCATGACGAACGGCTTGAACAGCTCGAGCGCCATCCGCTTCGGCAGGCCACACTGGTGCAGCTCGAGGTCTGGACCGACGACGATGACCGAGCGGCCAGAGTAGTCGACGCGCTTGCCGAGTAGGTTCTGGCGGAACCGCCCTTGCTTGCCCTTGAGCATGTCCGACAGCGACTTGAGCTTGTGGTTGCTCGAGCCTGAGACGGCCCGGCCCCGTCGACCGTTGTCGACCAGCGAGTCGACCGCTTCCTGGAGCATCCGCTTCTCGTTGCGGATGATGATCTCCGGCGCTCCCAGCTCGAGGAGCCGCTTGAGCCGATTGTTGCGGTTGATCACCCGCCGGTAGAGGTCGTTCAGGTCACTCGTCGCGAACCGTCCACCATCGAGCTGGACCATCGGTCGCAGGTCCGGCGGTAGGACCGGCAGCATTGTCAGGACCATCCACTCAGGGCGGTTGCCTGACTTGCGGAACGCCTCGACGACGCGCAGCCGCTTGGTCGCCTTCTTGCGGCGCTGCCCCGAGGACGAGCGCGTCTCGACCCTGAGCTGGAGGGCCAAATCGTCCAGCGTGATCCCGCGCAGCAGGTCACGGATCGCCTCCGCGCCCATGCCAGCCTTGAAGATCCGACCGGAGCGGCCGACCAGCTCCTCGAGCTCGCGGAACTCGCCCTCGGTGAGGGTCTGCAGTGGCTTGATCGCCTCGATTCGCTTGATCTTCTGCTCGTCGCGGGCCCGCTCCCCCTCGGGGTCAAAGCCCTCCTCGCCGGCGAGCTGCTGCCCGGCCGCCTCGATCTCGGCGCGCAGCTTGTCGATCTCGTCGTCGAGCGGCTGGCTAACCACCTTCTGCCGCTCTTCGACCTCAACCTCGTACTGGTCGAGGTACGATTTCGCGGTCTCGGCCAGCGCGGCGCGGTGGTGCACCCGCACGGTCGAGCCGGCCTCGACGACGACCGTGTCGTTCGGCGCGAAGGCGAGGTCGTCCTGGGTCTCCTGGTCGAGCAGACCCTGGATCTGCTCCTCGAGCGACCGCGCCGACTCAGCCGCCCAGTTCGTCATGCGCTCGCGCTCCTCTTCGAGGTCGCGCAGGGCCTGAGTCTTTTCTTCTTCGAGATCCGCGATCCGCCCGGCCGCCTCAGACGTCAGCTCCTCGAGTCGCGCCGCTCGTCCGCGCTCTTCGCGCTCGATACGCTGTTCGGTCTCGTGTTGGATCTGCTGGATCAGCCGCTGGCGCTGTTGCTCGTTGACGTCGGTAATGATGTACTTGGCGAAGTACAGCACCTGTTCGAGCAGCCGCGGGGTGACGTCGAGCAGCAGCCCGATCCGCGAAGGTGTCCCCTTGACGAACCAGATGTGGCTGACCGGCGAGGCCAGCTCGATGTGGCCCATTCGCTCGCGTCGGACCTTCGCGCGGGTCACTTCCACGCCACACTTGTCGCAGATGATCCCCTTATAGCGGACGCGCTTGTACTTGCCGCAGGAGCACTCCCAGTCCTTCGTCGGACCGAAGATCCGCTCGCAGAAGAGCCCGTCACGCTCAGGCTTGAGCGTCCGGTAGTTAATCGTCTCCGGCTTGGTCACCTCACCCCGCGACCAGGAGCGCACCTGCTCCGGCGACGCCAGCGTGATCCGCACCGCGTTGAAATTATTGACTTCGAGCACCGTTCCTCCAGTGCAGAGTGGAGAGCGAGAGAGGAGAGTGGATGGTTAGCCCACTCTCACTCTCCACTCTCGTTCCTCGGCTCGTCTAGTCGTCTCCCCGCTCGAACCCGGAGAGGTGGATGTCCATCGACGGGATGCTGTCGCCGGAGATCATGTCTTCCGCGAAGGTGACTTCCTCTTCCTCCTCGTTCAGCACCTCGACCGCCAGCCCCAAGCTCTGGAGCTCCTTGACCAGTACCTTGAAGGACTCGGGCACACCCGGCTGGAAGACGTCCTCACCCTTGACGATGGCCTCGTAGGTCTTGACCCGACCGACGACATCGTCCGACTTGACCGTCAGGATCTCCTGGAGGGTGCTGGCCGCGCCATAAGCCTCCAGGGCCCAGACCTCCATCTCGCCGAAGCGCTGGCCGCCGAACTGCGCCTTGCCGCCCAGCGGCTGCTGGGTGATCAAGGAGTACGGCCCGGTCGAGCGCGCATGGATCTTGTCCTCCACGAGGTGGACCAGCTTGAGCATGTAGATGTAGCCGACTGTTACCGTCTGGTCGAACACCTCGCCGTTCCGGCCGTCGCGGAGGCTGATCTTGCCGTCGATCGGCAACGCGGCCCGCTCCAGCTCGGCGCGGATGTCGGATTCATTTGCCCCGTCAAAGACCGGCGACGCGAACTTGACGCCGAGTGCGTCGGCAGCCCAGCCGAGATGCGTCTCGAGGATCTGGCCGATGTTCATGCGGGAGGGCACCCCGATTGGGTTCAGGATGATCTCGACGGGCCGCCCGTCCGGCAGGAACGGCATATCCTCAACCGCCAGAATCTTGGCGATCACGCCCTTGTTGCCGTGCCGACCGGCCATCTTGTCGCCCTCGGAGACCTTGCGCTTCTGAGCGATCGAGACGCGGACCTGCCGATTGACGCCGGCCGGCAGCTCGGTGCCGGCGTCGCGCTCGAACGAGCGAACGTCGACGACCTTGCCACGCTCACCGTGCGGCACACGCAGCGAGGTGTCCTTGACCTCGCGCGCCTTCTCGCCGAAGATCGCCCGCAGGAGCCGCTCCTCGGCGGTCAGCTCGGTCTCGCCCTTCGGCGTGATCTTGCCGACCAGGATGTCGCCGGCCTTGACCTCGGCGCCAACCCGAATGATCCCGTTCTCGTCGAGCTCCTTGAGGCTCTCCTCGCCGACGTTCGGGATGTCTCGGGTGATCTCCTCGGGCCCGAGCTTAGTGTCGCGCGCCTCGACCTCGTGCTTCTCGATGTGGATCGAGGTGAACTTGTCCTCGCGGACGATCGACTCGCTGATCAGGATCGCGTCCTCGAAGTTGCCGCCCTCCCAGCACATGAACGCCACCAGGACGTTCTGCCCCAGGGCCAGCTCGCCCTGCTCGGTGGACGAGCTATCGGCCAGCGGCTGGCCGCGCACGACCCGCTGACCCTTCATCACGATCGGCCGCTGGTTCATGCAGGTGCCCTGGTTCGAGCGGACGAACTTTCGCAGGCGGTAACCGTCCCGCTGCGCGCCGTCGGGCGATGAGGCCGCCCCATTGCCGCTCGACTGCCCATCCTCGGTCACTCGGACAACGACCTCGTTGGCCGTCACCGACTCGACGATGCCGCCGTTGCGGCAGAGGACCACCTGGCCGGAGTCGCGCGCCGTCCGCACCTCCATGCCGGTCCCGACCAGCGGCGCCTCTGGCTGGAGCAGCGGCACCGCCTGTCGCTGCATGTTGCAGCCCATCAGGGCGCGGTTCGCGTCGTCGTGCTCCAGGAACGGAATCAGCGACCCGGAGACGCTCACCGTCTGCTTCGGCGAAACGTCGACGAAGTCGACCCGCTCCGGAGACTCCTCGAGGAAGAGGGGGCCGTGCCGGACCGAGACGCGGGGGTCCGCGAAGGTCCCGTCCTCGTTCAGCCGTACGTTCGCCTGGGCGATCGAGAAGCGCTCCTCCTCGTCGGCCGAGAGGAAATTGGTCTCCTGGGTCACGAACGGCACGACATTAATGAACCTGAGGTCTGCCACACCGGCCAGCTTCTTGGCCGTCTTCTCGTCGACCACCGTCCCCTTCGACACGAGCACCTTGTCGTTCTTCGGGTTCTTGACGTCCTCGCGGACAGCGTGACCCACCAGGCGGGTCGGGTCGTTCGGCAGCACCCGCAGGACCCGGCGGTACGGCGTCTCGATGAAGCCATACTCGTTCATCTGGCCATAGGTAGCCAGGGTGCCGATCAGGCCGATGTTCGGGCCTTCTGGCGTCTCGATCGGACAGATCCGCCCGTAGTGGCTGTGGTGGACGTCGCGCACCTCGAAGCCCGCGCGATCCCGGCTCAGGCCGCCCGGCCCGAGCGCCGAGAGGCGCCGCTTGTGGGTCAGCTCGGCCAACGGGTTGACCTGGTCCATAAACTGGGAGAGCTGGCTGCCACCAAAGAACTCGCGCATCGAAGCCACGACCGGCCGGATGTTCACCAGGCTCGACGGCGTGGCCGTGGTCGGGTCGGTGATGCTCATCCGCTCCTTGACGACCCGCTCCATGCGGAGCAAGCCAACCCGAAACTGGTTCTGGATCAGCTCGCCGACGGCCCGCACCCGGCGATTGCCGAGATGATCGATGTCGTCCGGCTGGCTTCGACCATTATTGATCCGGATCATCTCGCGGACGATCTCCATCAAGTCGAGCGGCGTGAGAATCCGCTCGGTCGGCGGGGCCTCGATCCGTAGCCGCTTGCTCAGCTTGTAGCGGCCGACTCGGCCGAGATCGTACCGTCGGAAGCTGAAGAACAAGGAGTTCAGGAGCTGCTTCGCGTTCTCCATATTCGGCGGGTCGCCCGGCCGCAGGCGTCGATAGAACTCGAGCAGCGCCTCCTGGGCGTTCGTCGCCGGGTCCTTGTCCATCGTCGCCTGGATGAAGCGGTGTCCGCTGTCGACGTCCTCGTAGAGCGCCAGCAGATCCTCGTTCGTGCCCTGCTTGATCGGCGCGCCCTCGACCGAAGCCAGCGCCCGGATCAGGGTCGTGACGGGAATCTTGCGCTTGCGGTCGACCTTCACCGACAGGACGTCGCGGCTACTCGTCTCGAACTCGAGCCAGGCTCCCCGGCTGGGGATCAGCTTGGCGGTCGAGAGCGGCCGCCCGGTCGCCGTGTCGTCGACGACGTCGAAGTAGACCCCTGGCGAACGGACGAGCTGGCTGACGACGACGCGCTCGGCGCCGTTGATGATGAACGTCCCGTTATCGGTCATGAGCGGGAAGTCGCCCATGAAGATGTTCTGCTCCTTGCGCTCGCCTTCGGCGTCGCCCGACTTGATCCGCAGGCGCATCCGCACCCACAACGGCCGCGAGTAGGTCTGGTCGCGCAGCCGGCACTCGTCTTCCGAGAGCTTGGGCTCGCGGAAGTCGTAGCCGGGCTCGCCGTCCGGGCCGGGCACGGCCAGCTCGAGCTCCATCGTGCGACCGGTGAAATCTCCGATCGGCGAGATTTCGGCGAACAACTCTCGAAGGCCCTCGCGCTTAAACCAGTCGAATGAGTCCCGCTGGATCTGGATGAGATTCGGGACTGGGACGGCCTCGCGGATGCGCGCGAACGACTTGCGCTCCATCCGCACGTCAACCTGGGCGAGGGCGTTGGAGTCAGCCGGAGCGATAGCCATAGAGTCATACCTCCCGAGGGGAACAGGGGTTACGCAGCCCGCAAGCACTAAACGAAACGCGCGCGGCAGAACGGGATCACCGCGGCGCGAGGGGGCCGAACGGCAGCAGACACGGTGGTCCAGGGATCGGGCTCAGATGACAAGTATACCGCGCGCGCGGTAGCGGCGTCGATAAACACCACAACCCAGGATTGCGCTGCCAACATCATCGATGGCAACGGTTCCCTGGGTGAACGCTGGAGTACGGAAGACGGCTCTGTTCTGATAACTCACGAACGCGACAACCCTAAGTATAGCAGAAAGGAGATGGCTGTGCCCCTCCAAACCGCGACCGTGGGTGCGCGTCACATGCTTGGATTGGGGACGACCCAGCATCGTGACCTGTACCCCGCGACCGTCAGTATGCGAAGTGCCCCGCTAGTCGATCGACAGGTCGTCCCGCCAGCACCGTTCCCAGCGGTCGGTTTCGGCGTGAGGGGCGTCGTGCTCGTCGGGGTCGGGGCATTCGATCCCCCTGAAGAGCACGGTCAGCGCGAACAGCGCGACCATCAGGACCACCATGGTCAACCCTCCTAGAGAGCCGAGCGAGATGGCGAAGGTCCCGACCGCGCCCCAGTCCCAGGTCGTTACGCATGTCGTGTCTAGCATCGTGGTGTCCTACTCTTCCAGCCGCCGACCGCGCGGCTAACTCGCCTGCCCTACGGCGCGCTGCCGTCCGGCCGGTCGCAGCTCGGCGAGCTTCGAGCTGGCCCGGAGACGCCGCAGCAGCCCGGCCTTGGCCTCGTAGACGTGCTTGATCGAACCCCAGTCCGCGGGATGCGCCGCGAGGACCTGGCGCGGTGTCATGCCGAGGACGAGCACCTCCCAGGCAAACCGGGTTTGGGTCGCTGGGAGCACCTCGACCACCGTGCGCCAGAGCTGCTCGGCGCTGAGCAGCGCCTCAGCTCGCTCGACACTGTCCCGATCCTCGCTCGCCGCTTCGGCCTCATCGAGGTCGCGGCACTCGGCGTCGCGGTTTGCACGGGCGGCGTCGACGACGGCGCAGGTGGCGCAGAGCTTGAGATAGCCCAGGAGCGCGCGGGCGTTCGGGAAACGCGCGAGGCGCTCCGCCCGCACGGCCCGCCAGAAGCGCTCGAACGCGCGGTTGGCCAGGTAGTCGACGTCTTCGCCACAGCCGCGGGCACTCGGGTGACGTCCGACCCAGCCCAGTACGAGCGGCAGATAGGCGTCGTAGAGGGCACTCCAGGCCCCTTCGTCACCATCGAGGATGGCGCGCCGGAACAGCTCCATCGCGGCGCCACCGTCGCTCGGCCGTCCGGCGAAGTAGGCGGCCGTGTCCACGTGGACGTCGGCGACTAGCTCGTCCAATCTAGCACTCAGGATATCGATGGCCATCTCCCCACTCCTCCCGACGCTGCCCGTCGGATGCAGTCCTGATCCTCTGGCCCCAGACGCGGGTCTGCTGTATCGCCATCCTACGGAGACAGCGTTGCACTCGCGTGACCAAGGTGTTGCAAATCCCGCGCTCGCGGCGTTGCACGTGCGCGGCGTGGCGACTGGCGAGGACGACGCGATCCAACCACCGCGGGCGATCACCCGTCTCCCCGTGGGGGGGGGCGACGTTCGATGCTGTAGCGCGAACACCAGGGAGTGGGGGGTCTGCTATAAACACGCCCTTCATGGGTCGATGGCTCTGGGTACTCAACCATCCGGCTGGTCGAGTGGCCGGGCCACTAGCCGGGCTCACCTGCGGCGTCATCTTCGTGACCGGGTTGGACGGCGCATCCGTCGGCGCTGCCTTCGGGCAGGTAGACTGGCGGTGGCTCGTTCCGATGCTCCTCCTTGGATGCATCAACCTCTGGTTGCGGGCCCTTCGCTGGGGGGTGCTGCTGGCCTCCGCCACCCCCGTGCCGACGATCCAGCTCCTGTCGATCGGATTGACGGCCGGCCTGGCCGGACTCGGACTGCCGGCCCGCGCAGGCGATGCCGTGAAGGTGGTGCTCGCCGCGCGCTTGCCGGGCGTCGGGCTGGCCGACGTGGCCGCTGCCGAGCTGCTCGAGCGCCTGGTGGATGGCGCGATCTTCGGCGGCTTCATCGCCGCCGCGGCCCTGCTCGGCGGGGTCCCCGGCTGGCCGCTCGCGCTGGGACTCGGCGCCCTCGTGGTCTATCTCCCGCTGTTGGCGGCGATCCCCTGCATGAGCTGGTACCTTGGCGCACCCCCCGAGGCCACCGGGCCCGGCCCGGACCCCGCGGCCTGCGAGGCCCGTTCGCGGGTGCGACTCAGCGGCTCGACACGATTGATCCGTCTCGCCTCAGACGCAGCCCGCCGCCGCGGTCCGGCCCTGGTCGCTCGTGCCGCGACCCTCTCACTGGTCGCCTGGGCGACCGAGGCCATGTCGTACTACTGCTTGCTCGTCGCCTTCGGCTGGCTCGCTCCACCGACGCTCCCGTTCGCGGCAGTGGGTGTCGCCAATTTCGCCTTTGCGGTGCCCGGCGCGCCGGCCGGTGTTGGCGCCTTTCACCTGCCCGTCAGCTCACTGCTCGTAGACGGCTTCGGGGCCGAACCGGGCCTCGCAGCCGCCTTCGCGGTCGCCTTGCATGTGGGCGTACTCGCCCCGGTCCCGCTGCTGTGGGCGCTGCTAGCCGCCCGAGCGCGACTCCAGCCGACGCCCATCCGCGGGCGATGACCATGCGGCGCTTCCCCGAGGGCTTTCTCTGGGGTTCGGCGACCGCGTCGCACCAGGTGGAGGGCGACAATCAAGGCAATGACTGGTGGGCCGCGGAACAAGCTGGCCGCGTTCCGCACCGCTCCGGCCAGGCCTGTGACCAGCTCAACCGCTATTCGGAGGACTTCGCCCTCTTTGCCGAGCTGGGCCAGAACGCCCATCGCTTCTCGCTCGAATGGAGCCGGATCGAGCCGACTCCGGGCTCCTTCGATCCCCAGGCTATCGCCCACTACCGCCGAGTCATCGAGACCGCTCGGTCGAACGGCCTCGAGCCGCTCGTGACGCTCCACCACTTCACGAATCCGCGCTGGCTCGCGGAGGGCGGCGGCTGGCTCCATCGGGAGGCGATCTCCCGCTTCGAGCGCTTCGCTCGTGAGATGGCGCGGGCCTACCGCGGGCTGGTCCGCTACTGGATCACGATCAACGAGCCGGGCGTGTACGCATCACAGGGCTGGGTGGTCGGCGTCTGGCCGCCCAACCGCCCGAACGACATCCCCGGGGCGCTGCGAGTCCTCCGCCAGATGGCCCTGGCCCACGGCCGGGCCTACCACGCGATCCACGCCGAGGACCCGGACGCGCGGGTTGGCGTGGCCCATCACTGGCGCATCTTCGACCCGGCCGACCCCCGCCGCCGCGGCGACCGCCTGATCGCCGCCGTCCGCAACCGCCTGATGAACCAGGCCTTTCCGGTCGCCATTCGGCGAGGACGACTGATCCCGCCGCTCGGCAACGCCCGGGTGATCCCGTGGCTTGCGAACACCGAGGACTGGGTTGGCCTCAACTATTACACCCGCGAGCGCGACCGCTTCGATCCCCGCCTGCCGCACCGCCTGTTTGGCCGTGAGATGTTCGCCGATGTCGAGCGCAACCACCTTCGCTGGGAGATCTACCCCGAGGGTCTCTACCGCGCGCTGCTCGCGATCGCCCCGCCGGGCTCCGGCGCCGAGGTGATCGTCACCGAGAACGGCGTGCCCGAGCCCGACGACCAGGACCGCGTCCGCCCGACCTACCTCGTCCGCCATCTCGAGGCGTGCCATCGGGCGATCGAGGCCGGCGTCCGCCTGCGGGGCTATTGCTACTGGTCGAGCCTCGACAACTTCGAATGGGCCGAGGGCTTCGAGCCCCGCTTCGGCCTGGTTTACGTCGACTACACCACCCAGACGCGGACCCCGAAGCCGAGCGCCTACCTGTACCGCGACATCATCCGCCGCAACGGCCTCACTCCCACTCCTCGACGGGCACCCGAAGCGGGGTGAAGGCTGAGATCTGACCAGCGGCGTCGGTCATGATCGACTCGATGCGGACAACTTCCTCGTCGGTCAGGCGCAGCTCGGTGCCGGCCAGGTTCTGGTCGACTTCAGACGGCATGCGGGCCCCGACCAGGGCGGTGCTGACGACCGGGTTTCGGAGGACCCAGGCAAGCGCGATCTGACTCACGGGCACCCCCCGCGGTGTGGCGACCTCTTGCTCCAGGCGCTCGACGACCGCGACGTTGCGGCGGAGGTTCTCGCCCTTCAGGATCGGCTGACCGAACGCGACTCCACGGAATCGCCAGTCCGATTCCCCGAACGTCGTCTCGGAGGTGAATGCACCAGTCAGCAGGCCGTGGGCGAGCGAGCCGTACCCCATGACGCCGATGCCTTGCTCGGCGCAGAAGGGAAAGATCTCCCGCTCCATCCGCCGGTCAAACAGGTGGTAGCCGACCTGGACGATGTCGATCGGACGGACGGTCATGCACTGGCGCATCTGCTCGACGGTGAAGTTGGACACGCCGACGAAGCGGACCTTGCCCCCCTTGACCAGCTCGTCGAGCGCGCGGAACGTCTCCTCGAAGGGGACCTTGGGGTCCGGCCAGTGGACGAGGTAGACGTCGATCACGTCGGTCCCGAGACGTTGGAGACTGACCTCGATCTCGCGCATGATGTTGGCGCGGCTCGCGTCGCGCTCGGCCGTCTTGCCGCCCGGCGCGAAAAAGATCCCGCACTTGGTGACGAGCACGATGTCCTTCCGCCGGCTACCGAGGGCGCGACCGAGGACCTGTTCGGCGTGGCCGGAGCCGTAACCCGGCGCCGTGTCGAAGCAGGTCACGCCAGCGTCGAGCGCACGCTGGACCGCGCGCACGGCCTCGTCGTCCTCGATCGGCCCGTAGCGGTCGCCGCTCATCGGCCAACTGCCAAATCCCATAGCCGACACCTGGAGTCCGGTCCGCCCGAAGGCGCGCTCTTGCATGATCCCCCTCCGCAAGCCGAGTGTGCGGCCAGTATAGCGGCGAATCGGCTACCATCGGGCGGCGACGAGGGAGACAGCATGGCGCGATTGCGATACGTCAACCCCGACCTGGGCGACACGGAGACGCTTGGCCCGCTCGTCGAGCGGATCCGCGAGCAGCGCTCGGGGAAGCTCCTCGAGCTATACCGCATGCTGCTGCACAGCCCTCCGGTGGCCGATGGCTGGCTGCACCTGGGGACGGCGGTCCGTTATCAGGCCGCGCTCGACGGCCGCAGCCGGGAGCTGGCAATCTGCCGCGTCGGCCAGCTCAACGGCGCTCGCTACGAGTGGGACCACCACGTCCCGCTGGCCCGACGCGAGGGGGTCTCGGAGGAGCAGCTCGAAGCGCTGAGCGACTGGCCGAGCTCGGTCCACTTCGATGCCCGCCAGCGCGCGCTCCTCGCCTATGCCGATGCGATGACCCGCGATGTGGCCGTGCCGGACGAGATCTTCGACCCACTGACTGAGCATTTCGACGAACGGGAAGTCGTCGAGCTGACCGCGACGATCGC
>JACCZL010000743.1 GCA_013695975.1 Chloroflexota bacterium | reverse complement strand
TCGGCCACGGCCCGCGCCTGGCGCGACCAGTAGGGGAGGATCTCGGCGACGTGCGCCAGGGCCTTCATTACCGACCATTCGCCCCCGCCGGGCTCCTGATAGGCCGCGTCGCCGTCCAGCCCCTCGACGCGCTGGAGCAGCCCCTCGACCGCCGTCTCGAGTCTCCGGGCTCGCTCCTCGCCGGCATTGTGCTCCTGCATGGCCTAACTCGCTCCTTTCACCTCCCTGGCGGAGTCGGCCCCAATGGCCCGCCTGCGCCAGGTCTCCCAGGCTCGGTCGCTGGCTAGCGAGCGGAGCAGCATCGCGCTGGCCCGTTCGATCTCGCCCGCGGTCAGGTACTGAATGTCGCCCAGGGACGCCGCTTGCGCTTGGAGGCGGGCGTTCTGCTCCATGTAGATGGCCGTCATGACCACCTCACGGAGGGTGCGGCCGACGACGACGCTGCCGTGCCCCCGCATGAGTGCCACCCGCCGAGCTCCGAGCGTTCGAGCGAGCGAACGGCCCTGCTCGATCGTTCGGACGAGCATGTCGGTCTCGCCGAACGCCTCGGCGATGTCCCAGACCGGGACCTCAGGCCCGATCAGGCTCGCCATGTGGAAGATCGGGCGGAGCGGAACGTGGGTCACGCCAAAGGGCAGGACCGATGGTGCATGGTTGTGGCAGACGGCCATCGAGTCCGCTCGACCCTCGTAGATCGCGCCGTGGATCGCCCGTTCGGCGTAGGGCGGCCTCGGGTCGCCGCCAACCTGCTCGCCCTGGAGCGTGAAGCGCTGAAGATCGCCCTCGGTGACCAGCTCGGGCCCGAGGGAACGCGCGATCAGGTAGTGGCTCGGCTCCTCCGGATGCCGCACGCTGACATGCCCGAACGCGTCGAGGATGCCCTCGTGCGCCAGGATCCGATTGGCGATCACCAGCTCGCGAAGCGTGATCGGCTCGACAAGGCCGGGATCGGGCACAGCGCTCACCTCCCTGGCAGGCCGGAAACGTGCATGCTGGAGCGGTGAACGGCCCATCAAGATCATTGACAGCGTAGACCCTGCTTGCTATCGTCGTCCAGATGCCCGCGCGCTCACGGTCGAGCGCGACAGCGGCGGTTCAGGAGAGGGCAGCGGTGGTCCAGCAGGCACCGGCTGGGAGTTTCCTCGAGCAGCCGAGCGTCTCGGTCGACGCCCAGGCGCCCGAGTGGGGCAGCGACGTCATCGCCGAGATGCTCCGGCGGCTGGGCGTCGAGTACGTCGCCCTCAACCCGGGCGCGAGCTTCCGGGGGCTCCACGACAGCCTGGTCAACTACAACGGCAACGTCCGCCCCGGCATGATCCTGTGCAATCATGAGGAGATTGCCGTCGGCGTGGCCCACGGCTACGCCAAGGCGAGCGGGCGACCAATGGGCGCGATCGTCCACAGCAACGTCGGCCTGATGCACGCCACGATGAGCATCTTCAACGCCTGGGTCGACCGAGTGCCGGTCATGGTGCTCGGGGCCACCGGACCGATGGACAGCACCCTTCGTCGACCCTGGATCGACTGGGTCCACACCTCCTACGGGCAGGGCTCGATCGTCCGCGACTTCACCAAATGGGAGCACCAGCCGGCCAGCGTCGCGGCCATCCCCGAAGCGATGCTGCGCGCCTGGAGAACCATGCTCGCCGAGCCCCGTGGTCCGGTCTACCTCTGTTTCGACGCCGGCCTCCAGGAGCAGCGGCTCGATCCGGCCAGGCCGATCGAGCTGCCGGACCCGGCCGCCTACGCGCTCGCGGCCCCACCACCTCCGCCGCCGGAAGCCGTCCGTGAGGTGGCCCGGATGCTCGCCGGAGCGAGCTTCCCGGTCCTGCTGGCGGGTCGGGCGGCGCGGACCCAGCGAGGCTGGGACGACCTGGTGGCGCTGGCCGAAGCCCTTGGCGCGGCGGTGCTCACCGACTTCAAGATGCCGGCCAGCTTCCCCACCGATCACGCCTTGCACCAGACGACGCCCGGCATTCGCGGCGACGAGGCGTTCTATCGGGTGCTCGACCAGGCCGACGCCGTGCTGGCGCTCGAGTGGCCGGACGTGGCCGGAACGCTCGGAGGCTCGGCCGAGTCGATCGCCGGTCGGGGCAGCAGCGCCACTGGGCGTAGGCGGCCCAGACTTGCCAACGTCACGATGGACGACTACGCCGTGCGCTCGTGGAGCGCCGAGTACTACGCCGTTCCGGCCGCTGAGGTCTCGATCGCCGCGCCAGTCGAGGCGACGGTCGGCGCCCTGCTCGGAGAAGTGCGCCGCTACCTGGCCGACGACAGCGCTGGCCTCGAGCGAGCCGATCGCCGACTCCAGACCCATCGCCGTCGTCGCGCCGAGCTCGAGGCCGAGTGGGCGGCCGCCCGCGACGCCGCCTGGGGCGACCGGCCGACCCGAATCGTCCGCTACGTTGGCGAGCTCTGGAAGGCGCTCGGCGAACGCCAGGACCGCGTCGATCTGGTGCGGGCGCCGCTCCACTGGCCGTCCGGCGCCTGGGAGTTCCGCCACCCGGGCGCCTACCTGGGCTACGACGGTGGCGCTGGCGTCGGGTCTGGACCCGGCATGGCGATCGGCGCGGCCCTGGCGCTGCGCGGAGCTGGCCGTCTCCCCGTCGCGATCCTCGGCGATGGTGACGTCCTGATGGCGGCCTCGGCGCTCTGGACGGCGGCGCACCACCGGATCCCACTCCTCATCGTGGTGGCCAACAACCGGTCCTACATGAACGACGAGATCCACCAGGAGCGGGTGGCCCGAAAGCGGGGTCGACCCGTCGAGAACCGCTGGGTCGGCCAGCGGATGGACGAGCCGCCAGTCGACTTTGCCGGACTTGCCCGCGACCTCGGCGTCGAGGGGATCGGCCCGGTCGGCGATCCAGACGATCTGGCCGAGGCTTATGGTCGGGCGCTTCGGGCTGTCGAAGAGGGGCGGCCGGTCCTGGTTGACGTCCTCATCGCGCGGAGTTAGACCAGGAGCTGATGTCAGAAAGGGGAGCCTGTCCATGCACCGGAGTTGCCGTTCATCGCTCTATCTCGGGCTGAGCGCGTTACTGGCCGTGCTCATCGGCGCGTGTGCACCGGCGAGTACGCCGGCGGTTGCGCCAACTCAGGCCCCGCCCAAGCCGACTGAGGCCGCCAAGCCCGCCCAGACCCTTCCTCCGTCAGGGCAGGCTGCGCCGGTCGCGAAACCCACCGAGGCCGCCGCGAAGCCCGCCGACCCTAAGCCGACGGCGGCTCAGGCGGCTGCGCCCGCGCCCAAGCCAGCCGGTCCCAAGGACAAGCTCAGGCTCCCGACGGTCGTCTCGTACGAGCTGAACCTGCCGGCGCTCGTCGCCTACGCCAAGGACTACTTCGGTGAGGAGAACATCGAGGTCGAGGACTTCGTCCTCGGCTCGGGTGGCACCCTCCGCAACGCCCTGATTGCCAAAGAGTACGACTTCGGCCTCTTTGCCTTCGTCCACGTCCCGATCGCCCGCGGCGCGAACTCGCCCTGGAAGATGGTCGCGGCGACCCACGACCGCGAGATCTTTAGCCTGGTGGTGCGGAGCGAGCTGAAGGACCAGGTCAAGACCGTGGCCGACCTGAAAGGCAAGAAGGTCGGCTTCAGCACGCCTGGGGCCGGCGCCTGGGCCTTCGCCAGCGCCTACTTGCAAAAGGCCGGCCTCAATCCCGAGACCGATCTCGAGTTCGTCTCGCTCGGCGGCGATGCCGGGGTCATCTACTCGGCGCTCGAGACGGGCAAGGTCGACGCGATGGCCTCGTGGGAGCCGACGACCAGCCGGGCGATCAGCGCCAGCGTCGTCTATCCGCTTATCTCGATCTGGCAGGAACAGGACCACCGCCAATGGGTCGGCTCAGACAAGGCGCTCGGCTTTGGCCTGGTGACCCGCGAGGACGTCATCCAGAGCAAGCCTGACCTGGTCGGGCGGATGGTCAACGTCCAGAAGAAGGGCCTCGAGTTCATCCGCGCCAACAGCGCCGCCGCGGTCGCCGAGGTCGTCCTCGGCAATCCGAAAACCCAGCAGCAGTTTGAGGGGCTCGGGCCCGCGTTGACCACCGAGATCATCGAGCGGATCAAGCCCGGATTCGGGACCGGCTGCTTGAGCCGGTCCGGCTTCCAGACCGAGATCGATCTGGCCGTGCAGTACAACCTGATCAAGGCCCCGATCACCTTCGAGGAGTTCGGCGACGCCACCTGGGCGGGAGCCTGCCCCTGACCGCGGCCAGGCGAGGAGCATCCGTGGCGGGGGTGCCGAGAGGCCCTCAGCTCTGAGGCGCCTCAACGCGGCCTCCGGAATGCTCCGAGTCGGCGCCTGTTCTCGGTATGATCTCCATGGTGGGAGACTCGGATCCAGGAAAGGAGCGAGGATGTTGTCTCGGCAGCCTCATTCGCGGCGGAGCTTCCTCAGACTTGGCATCGGCCTGATCGGGCTCGGACTCTCAGCGGCGTGCGCGGCGCCGGCGCCACCAGCCAAGCCAACGACCGCCGCCGCGGACCCGAAGCCGACGCTGGCGCCGGCTAAGACGCAGACCCTCAAAGTCGGCCATTTGACCCGTCAACTCGGCAACCTCGTGCCGCTCTACCCCCAGGTCGGGCCACCCCGTGGGGTCAATTTCGAGGTGACCCTTTTTCCAGACGGAGCGGCGCTCCTGCAGGCCCTCTCGAGCGGTGACGTCCTGCTCGCCGCGCCGACCAAGGTCCAGCTCGTCCAGGCGATGCAGCGCGGCGTCGACCTGGCGATGGTCGTGGGCTATGCCGGCGGGTACGCCGTCTACCTGACGGCGAACGGGGTCCGGGTCCAGGCGGATGACTGGAACAGCGTGAAATCGCTCGCGGCGGAAAAGCGTGGACGTGGGGAGAGCTTCAAGATCGGGACGCCGACCGGCTCGCTGCAGCACATCAGCTTGCTCCAGCAGCTCAACGCCGCTGGCATCAACCCAGAGCGCGACGTCGAGGTCGTCAACCTCCCGTTTGCGGAGCACGTCAACGTCCTCGGCGCCGGTCAGGTCGACATGGTCGGGACGCTAGCCCTGTTCGGGGCACAAGCCCTGCTCCAGGACAGGGGCACCCTTTTCAAGCATGCGACGAACACGCCGCTCAAGCATTTCGACGTCGGCTTCGTGACCACGCGAAAGCTCGCCAGCGAGCGCCCATCCGAAATCCAGGCGATCGTCGATGCCCACTTCGACGCGATGAAGAACATCGTCGACGACCCTACCCACGGCCTGGCCCGCGAGGTGGCGTACACTGAGCTGCCCGAGGCAGTGGTCAAGCGCAGCTACGACTTCCTGACGTTCGACTATCGCATCGACGTCGAGGCGATTCGCGGGACCGAGCAGGCGATGCGCCAGACCGGCCTGCAGAAGGACGACCTGTCGGGAAAGATCGGGGAGTACGTCGATCTCCAGTTCCTCGCCAGGTCGAGCGGCAAGAGCGTCGAAGAGCTGAGCCGATGGTGAGCCATCAGCGCTCGGTGCTGTTCGCGATTACCCGCGGCGGGCTGGGGGGGCCAGCCCGCACCACGCAGCACGAACTCGCCGGAAGCGTCTAGGGCGAGGCGAACAAGAGCGTGCAGGCCACGTCGGAGCAGGTCGCCGCTACGCCTCCTACTGCGCGGCGGCACACCGTTCCGCTGCGAGGCGGGCACGGGGGACGGCGACTGGCGATCGCCGCCAACTACGCCGCCTTGCCGGTCGGGATCGTCCTCGTCTGGCAGCTCGTTGTCTCCTTCGGAGGGGTGCGCGAGGGCTTGCTGCCGTCACCGTGGCAGGTGGTCGTCACCTGGCTCGACCTGCTCTTCGGCAATTCTGGGGAAGCGGGCCGCTATTCCCAGGTCTGGGTTCGCCATGCGACGGCCAGCGCATCGCGGGTGTTCACCGGCTTCGCCCTGGCGACGACCCTCGGGATCTTGCTCGGAGTCTTGA
>JACCZL010000716.1 GCA_013695975.1 Chloroflexota bacterium | reverse complement strand
TAAGGGAGCGGCACCAGCTCGATCAGCCGGAGCCACTCCCTCACGGTCGCGGTTCGGATGGCCGCCGATCCAGCGGCATGGATCGGCATGCATCTTGCAGCCCGTCTGCGTGAGGCTAGTGGAGAGGGGAACGCAACGATGCAGCGTGTCGAGAGGTCCATTCGGGTCAGTGCGCCGGTTTCGAAGGTCTATGACTATTGGCGGGACTTTCAGAACTTCCCGCGGTTCATGGAGCACGTCGAGGAGGTGCGGCTGCTCGACGGCGACGGCACACTCTCGCACTGGAAATTCAAGGGGCCGCTCGGGACCAAGGCCGAGTTCGACGCTCGACTGACCAGCGACAAGCCGAACAAGGAAATCGCCTGGAACTCGACCGAGGGCTCGATCCAGACCTCTGGCGCGGTCACCTTCACTGAGCTGAACGATAATACCCAGGTCCACGTCGTCATGCAGTGGGCGGACCCGCCGGCCGGTGCCGTCGGCGAGGCGGTGTCGAGGCTCCTGCAGGACCCGGACAAGATGCTGGAGGAAGACCTCCAGCGCTTCAAGGACATCGTGGAAGGCCGCGTCGGCTCCGGTCTGAGCCGCTAGCGAGGGTCGGAGAAAGGACGTCCATGAAGCGACGTAACGTCCAGGCCGCGTTCGTCGGCGAAGGGCTCGGCGCAGGCGGGGACGAGGTAGACAGCATGGTCGAGGGCGACGAGGCGGTCGACATCGAGGTGACTGGCGGCAAGTTGATGGCCGTCGTCCCAGCCGGTACGCCGGATGACCAGATCTTCGACTCGGCGACGACGGTTGGCGGCGAGCTCATCTTAGAAAATGGCGTCCGCCTCAGCTTCGAGATCAATACCGAGGCGACCGGCGCCCAGTTCCTCGCCACGACGACGGACGATGCCGACACCCACCCCGGGCTCAGCTCGCTGCCGGACGTCCCGGGCGGGGCGTGAAGCGGGCGACGATCTCGAGCAGGGCGTCTAGGTCGAAGGGCTTGGCAAGGACTCCGTCGGCCTCGATCTCCGACGCGCGGGTGGCGGCGTCTCGGGCGGCGGTCATTACGACGATCGGGGCATGCGGGCCAGGGCGCTCCCGGTAGCGGCGAGCGAACTCCCAGCCATCCATGATCGGCATACGCATGTCGAGGAGGATCACGTCAGGCGCTTGTCGGCCGATGACCTCGAGGGCGACGGCGCCGTGCAGGGCGGTCGCGACCTCGTAGCCCTCGTCCGACAGGGCCAGGCCCACGAACTCGCCGATGCCTTCGTCGTCGTCGACGACCAGGATCCGCGGGGTGCTCACCTGACGTGCGCCGGCGATCCGCTCGTCAGGCCGATCGGCAGGTCGACGACGAGGCGTGCCCCGCCGCCCGCCGGAGACTCGGCTCGGATCTGTCCGCCATGCAGGTCGACGACCTGGCGGCTCAGGTACAGGCCCAAACCCATTCCGGCCGTGCGGTCGTCGGCACGTGGGCGCGAGAATCGCTCGAAGATCCGCTCGCGTTGCTCTGGCTTGATCCCGATACCGGCATCGGTGACGGTCAGGCGGACGGTCTCGATGGGAAGCCCCTCGGTGTCTGTGGTCACCTCGACGTCGATCGGCCCACCATTGGGGCTGAACTTGATCGCATTGTCGAGCAGGTTGGTCACGACCTGCTCCAGGCGCAGCGGGTCGACCAGCGCGGAGACTTCCGTCGGCGCGTGGACGACGATGGTATGGCGGCTCGTCCGGGCCTGGGCGGCAGCGATCACGCCTCGGACCAGGCCCGCCACGTCGGTCGGCGACCGTTCGAGCGCCAGGCGGCCGTCCTCCAACCAGGTGACGTCGAGGAGCTGGGAGACGAGCCGCGAGAGTCGGGTCGATTGCTGGTCGACTCGCTGGAGGGCGTGGCGGACGCGCTCACGGTCGAGGTCCTCGTCACGGTCGAGCTGGCGCATCGTGAGCTGGGCGAACCCGCGCAGGCTGGTGACCGGTGTCTTCAGCTCGTGGGCGGCGACCTGGAGGAACTCATCGCGGACGCGAACTGCGTCGCGGGCCTCACGGTAGAGGCGGGCGTTGTCGACGGCCAGGGCGGCGCGGCGGGCCAGGTCTTCGGCCAGGGCCAGATCGGCGGGACCGTAGCGCCGCTGGGGCTCCGTGGTCGTGAACGTCAGCACGCCCAGGATCCGGCCGCGGGCGTGGAGTGGGACCGCCATCGACGACTTCGGGTCGAGGGCTCGAAGGACGCGGAGGTGTTCGGGGTCGCGCGTGGCCTCGACCAGCATCGGGTCGGAGATCTCGGTCCAGAGCTGGGACTGGCCCGCCTGGAGGGCCCGAGGGACCGGGTGGGAGGCGTCCAGGTCAGGTGGAAAACGCTGCAGCTCGCGCGCCAGCTCGTGCCGTGCGTCGGTCGCCACTTCGAGCCGGCAGATCGAGCCGTCGTCTTCGACCATGTCGACGACGCACCAGTTCGCCAGGTAGGGGACGGTCAGGCGGGCGACACTGGCGAGCGTGACCTCGTAGTCGAGCGACGCCGCCAGGAGCGTGCTCGCCTCGGCCAGGAAGGCGAAGCGCCGCTGCGCCGCCTCGGCCAGGGCGCGCGTCGCCTGCTCCCGGATCATCTCGGCACGCGCTGCCTCGGCCCGCTTGCGCTGGGTGACGTCGTGCATGACGACGACGGCGCCCAGCTTCTGTCCCTTCGAGTCGAATATCGCCTGTCCGTTCGCGGAGAGCGTGCGCACATCGCCATGCTTCGGGGCGATGACCATCTCGACGTCGCGGACGGTCTCGCCCTCGAGCGCCCGAAACAGCGGGATGTCCTCCTTTTGCATGCGGGTCTGCCCGTCGGGCAGGTAGAGGTCGTAGTGCTCCGCCCACTGCTCCGAGGGGAGTGGCGACTCTGGCAGGCCGTGGAATTCGCGGGTGGCGCGGTTGAAGAGGGTCAGGACACCGTCGGCGTTGCAGGCGACGATCCCGTCTTCGAGGTTCTGGAGGACCGCCTTGAGGAATTCGCGTTCCCTATCGAGGTCGTCCTCGAGCCGCTTGCGGGCGGTGATGTCGCGGATCAAGGCCAGGACGAAACGCCCGTCGGTCGTCGTGCTCTCGACGGGGCTGAGCGAGAGCTCGATATGGATCTCCTCGCCAGTCTTGTGCAGGGCGGGCAGCTCAGTTGCCCCGCCGGCGTCGATGACGGCGCCATGGCCGCCCGCGCGGAAACGGGCCAGGCCGGCCCTATGCTGGTCCTTGAGGCGGTCCGGGACGAGCACCTCGAGGAGCATGCCGACGGCCTCGGCGGCGGAGTAGCCGAAGAGGGCCTCGGCGGCCGGGTTCCAGAGGACGATCCGTCCACTATTGGCGTCGCCGACGACCACGGCCTCGGGGATACGCCAGAACAGGCGGCCGAAGCCCAGGTCCCGCGGTCGCACGGTTGGCGTGGTCCCGGACTCGCCGGAGTCCCGCATAGGCAACCTCGTTCCTGCAACGATTCTACGCCATAGAAAACGGTCGGGCGAGGCATCTGGTCGTTGAACGGGCGGGGAAGGGCAGCTAAGCTTGCATACCGTGACGACAACGTAGCCTGGAGGGTTGGTGCGCATCCGCTCGGTGACGCTGGGGATCGACGCGACCTGGCCGCTCGGCCCGAACGTCAGGCAGGCCGGTCGCTTTCTGCGCGAGGCAAGGGCCCGCTTCGAGGCGTCTGGTGTCACGGTCCAGACGGTGCGCCTGGCGCTGTCGCCGTTCGCGGAGCTGCGGCCCGATGCCGAACCGACCTGGGCGCTGGAGCTCGCACGGCGAATCGAGGCGGCCTGCGCCGACGAGGAGATCGGCTACGTCTCGCTCGGGCCGGTCCGCTGGGGCCGTCTCGGGGCGGCGGCAGCGGCCTATGCCGAGCTGTTGCCGGAGCTGATCGGGACGACCGAGACTGTGTTCGTTGCGATCGAGACGGCCGCCGATGGAGTGCTCCACGGACCGGCCGCGCTCGCGGCGGGGACGGTGACCGCGCGGGTCGCACGCGAGACCGAGCTCGGGTTCGGCAACCTTCGCTTTTGCACGATCGCGGAGTGCCCGCCGAACATCCCGTTCTTTCCGGCCGCCTACCATGCCGGGGGCCCGCCGCGCTTCTCGCTCGCGCTGGAGGCCGCCGACCTGGTTCGCGCCGAGTTTGGCCGGCCCGGTAGCCTCGACGAGCTCGAACAGCGGCTGGGGGTTGCGTTGGGCGGGGCCGTGGCTCAGCTCGAGACCGTGGCGCAGGGACTGGAGCGGGACCTGGGGGTCGCCTACGCCGGCGCCGACCTGACACCGGCGCCCTTCCCGACCGACGAGATCAGCGCCGGCGGCATCCTCGAAGACCTCGGGGTCGACGCCGTCGGCGCGGCCGGCACCCTCACCGCCGCCGCCAGTCTGACCCGGATGCTCAAGCGACTGCCGTTGCAGCAGGTCGGCTTCTCGGGCTTGATGCTGCCGGTCCTCGAGGACTCGGTCCTGGCCAGGCGGGCCTCGGAGGGGTTGGTCTCCTGGTCGGAGCTGCTGCTCTACTCGGCGGTCTGCGGGACCGGGCTTGATACGATCCCGCTGCCTGGCGACGCCGGCGAGGATGAGCTGGCCGGCAT
>JACCZL010000680.1 GCA_013695975.1 Chloroflexota bacterium | reverse complement strand
GCAGGAGGCCGTCTACCAGCGGGTGCGCGACGCGGTGGTGCGCCCACCGGCCCTGCCAGTCGACTGCGCCCAGGTAGCCGACGAGGCGGCGTTGCTGGATGGGCGCGGCGGCGGGCGGCGGCTTCGCCTGGAGCTGGTGACCCCGACCCGCTTGATCGAGCGGGGGCAGCTCGTCAAGGCCGATGGGTTCACCTTTCGGGCGCTGTTGGGGCGGCTGCTCGAGCGGCTCAGCGCCCTCTGGACGCGCTACGCCGGGGCCGAGCCCCCCTACGACGCGCCGGCCCTGCTGCGCCTGGCCGGCGAGGTCGGGATCGTCGAGCGACGGCTGGTCTGGCGCGAGCTGTTCCGCCCGTCCGGGCGGCACGGGCGGCTGGTGCCGATGGGCGGACTGGTCGGCTCGCTGGTGCTCGAGGGGGAGCTGGGGCCGTTTCTGCCCTGGCTGGTCTGGGGGACGCTGACCCACGTCGGCAAGGACGCCGCGATGGGCAACGGCCTCCTTCGATTGGAGGCGGTGGCATGAGCGAGAGTGTGGAAACGCCGACCCGACCACGCGTCCAGATGCATTCGATCGAGGCGGCGGCCGAGCTCCCGGAGAGCTGCCTGCTCGTCGATCAGGCTGGCGCCTTCGTCGGCAAGCACAGCGAGCGGCTGAAGATGACCGTCAAGGGGGAGCTGGTGGCGGAGCGGCCGTTACTCGGGCTCGAGCACGTGCTGGTGCTGGGGGGCGGGGTCAGCCTGAGCGCCGACGCGATCCGGGCCTGCGCCGAGCGGGGCATCCCGATCAGCTTCATCTCGCGGAGCGGCGCGCCCTACGCCAAGCTGATCGCGCCCGAGCTGACCGGCACGGTCCAGACCCGTCGGCAGCAGCTCCTGGCCTACGGGGACGGGCGCGGGGTCCACCTGGCGATCACCTTCGCCGTCGGCAAGCTCCAGAACCAGGCCGCCCTGCTCAAATACATGGCCAAGTATCGCCAGCGGGTCGACCCCGCGACCCACGAGATGGCGCGCGAGGCGGCCTTCCGCGTGGAGCACCTGGCCCGCCGCATCGCCGAGGTGCGGGGCGAGACGGTCGACGACGTCCGCATGGAGGTGATGAACCTCGAAGCGCGCGGCGCCCGCCATTACTGGGAGGCGGCCCGTCGCCTGGTCCACCTGCCAGACGGGGTCGAATGGCTGAGCCGCGAGACGCGCGGTGCGAGCGACCTGGTCAACCAGTGCTTGAACTACGGCTATGGGATCCTCTACGCCCAGATCGAGCGGGCGGTGCTGCTGGCCGGCCTGGACCCCTACGCCGGCTACCTCCACGAAGACCGCCCCGGCAAGCCGAGCCTGGTGCTCGACCTGATCGAGGAGTTCCGTCCCCACGCCGTCGACCGCGTGATCTTCGCCCTGCTCAATCAGCGGGTCCCCCTGGCCCAGGACGATCGCGGCCGCCTCGACGACGCCACCCGCACCGGCCTGGCCCAGCGAGTCAACGAGCGCCTGGAGTCACCCGAGCCCCACGAAGGCCGCCGCCCCCGCCTCCGCACCATCATCCAATCCCAGGCCCGCCGCGTCGCCACCTACCTCCGCGGCGATGCGGCTGCCTATCAAGCCTGGATCGGGCGATGGTGATGCGGGTATCAGGTGTCTTCGCCGGCCAGCTCGAGGATGTCTTGCATGAGGCGACCACTGAAGCGTGCCTCCATGCGGACGAGATCATCCACGAGCGGGCGCAGCGCGTCGATCAGACCGGCGTGCTTCGCGTCCAGGAGCAGGCCGAGGGTGCCGGTGACGGACAGGCCGAGCTCGGCGGCCTTCCGACGGGCGGGCCGATCGTCGAGCAGGACGAGCGCCCCCCGCTCATGTGCGAGCGCGATCGCCTCGGACTCGCCACGGCCCAGCCCCGACGTGCCGACCAACTGTTCCGCCAAGCGCGTGTCGCCCAGACGTTGCACGCTCAGCCATGGTGCCTGGGCCAGCTCGGCGGCGCCGATGCCCCGGCGCGTCACCTCATCCCACACGGCCGGTGGGACGACGATCTCCCCATACAAGTCGGCCAGCAACGAGAGCCGGCCGATCCTGGCGAGCGAGATCAGGGGGCTGGCGTTGGCGACGGTGAGCCCGTGAGCCGTGCTCGATGCTTCCGCGATGCTTCCACATCCTGGCGGAGCTCCTCCGCCGAGAGATTGAAGTACGGCACCTCATGCGCGGCGAGAAGCTCGATGAAGTCCCACTTGCTCATCCCCAGCCTCTCGGCCGCCCACCCGCTGGAGACCTCGCCACGGCGGAACAGCTCGATCAGCGCGAGCTGCTCGAGGCACGCCGCGGCCTCCTCCGATGTGGGGGCCAGGAGCTCCAGGACCTGCTTCGGCAGCTCGACCGTGACGGCGACCGTGTCCGGCAGGGCGGGTGCGGCGTGACTGGTCATGTGGGGATTGTACGCCGCCGGGTAGCGCCGGGGCGGCCTTGCGGGCGGGCCGCCGCCGCGACGCGGGCATCCTGCAGGATCTCCTCATACGTCTGGTCCAGGTACGGGATACCTCGCTCCCCGAGCAGGTCGAGGAACGCATCCTTGGAGATCCCGAGCAGCTCGGCGCTGCGACCCGATGAGATGACGCCTTCTCGGAACAGCTCCAGCACGCGTGTCTCGCCCACCCGAGCGGCCACATCCAAACCGGTCGGATCGACTAGCCGCGCGACGCCAGCCGGCAGCTTTAGCTGGACGTTTGTGGCATCGCCGCCTCGACCTGCTGGCGGAGCTCCTCCTCGGACAGGTCGACGTACGGCACGTCGTGCTCAACGAGCAGTTTCCGAAAGTCAGTCTTGCTGACGCCCAGCGTCTCCGCTGCCCACCCGCTCGACACCTCGCCCCGCCGTACCAGGTCGATCAGCGCCAGCTCTTTGAGGCGGATGGCAGCCTCCTCCGGAGCCGGGGCCAGCAATCGCAGGATCTGGTCCGACAACTCGACTACCACCCGCCGCATCGCGGGCTGCGAGGATGCAAGGGAGC
>JACCZL010000679.1 GCA_013695975.1 Chloroflexota bacterium | reverse complement strand
CCGCCGAAGCCGGCTCCCGCTCGCGCCGTGGCCTCGCCCCTCGGCGGGTCGGGACCTCGTCACTCGCGGGCGCCGCCGGGTGGCCGGCGACCCCGTCGGGCGTCGGAGCACAGCGGTAGGTGAGCTCGGACGGCCCGATCCGCAGGACATCCCCATCCTGCAGGGCCTGCAACGTGCGCGGCGCGAGAGCGCGCCCGTTCAGCCGGGTCCCGTTCCTGCTCCCGAGGTCCCGCACGCACCGCTCGCCCCCATGCTCCACGATCTCGGCATGCGCCGCCGACACGTAGCTGTCCCGGAGCACGACCCGGCTCGCCGGATCTCGTCCGATACCCAGGGCCGCCGGCCCGATCTCGAAGCGAGCCTCCGAGCCCTCCGCTGCCTTGACGAGCAACCATTCCCGCCGACCGCCACCCATACTCCCGTCCCGCTGAGAGCATCCCCAAAGACGACGCC
The DNA here is from genome assembly GCA_013695975.1 of Chloroflexota bacterium. Taxonomy (GTDB): domain Bacteria; phylum Chloroflexota; class UBA6077; order UBA6077; family JACCZL01; genus JACCZL01. The sequence goes on along the minus strand of JACCZL010000679.1, from coordinate 1,554 downwards.
ATGAGCATACGGACTATCTCAGCACGTTCGGCAAGGGGCGTAGCCAGTCCCGATGCCTCGGGTCCAGGATCCGCGGTATGGCACCGCCGAAGTGCGCTCAGAAGACGGCGATCGGGTTGGTCATCGAGGCGGTGCCGCCGACCAGCTTCAGCGGGGCGACGGTCAACATAAACTCCCAGCGCGAGCGGGCCGCGCAGGCCGCTGCCAGATCGTCGAGGTTCTGGTTGTCCAGGAGCTGCATCCCCATCGCCACCAACGTCAGGATGTGGATCGGCTGTCTGGGGGCCTCGAACGCGTGCTGGCGGACGTCGCTGACGCCGTCGCAGCCGAGCAGGGCCACCCCGCGCTCCTTGAGCCAGGGCGCCACCTCGTGATGGAGGCCGGCCAGCGCGACCCGGGAGTCCCAGGGGCCCTGGGCCTTCCGTCGCGCGTGCCGCCCGGTTCGCACGAGCAGGATGTCGCCCGTCTCCACGTGCAGCCCGGCCTCCGCTTCGGCGCCCTCGAGCTCGGCGACGATGATCGCATGATCGAGCTCGAGCCATTCGACACCCAGGTGGCGCGGGATGTCGAGCAGGACGCCGCGCGACACGATCCCGTCCTGGCCGATCGTGATCGCGTTCGCGCGAGCCCCCATCGACGTGACCAGGGTGATCGGGCGGCCGTTGTAGGTCTCTCCCTGCCAGGCGAAGTGGCAGAGGGCGTCCAGGTGCGAGTGCGCTACTCCGTGCGGGGAGACCGCCAGATGGTCCGCCGTCCAGGCGATCTCCACGCCATCGACGACGTCGCCGGCCCGCACCATGAAGTGCGAAGCCGGGGAGGAGTTGTCGATATCCCCGACCGTGTTGACTGGATGGGCGCAACTGACCGTGACGCCCTCGCGGACCAGCCCGGCCGCCCGCACCCGGTGCTCGGGCGTGATCAGGTTGAGGGTGCCGCGCTCGTCGTCGTCGCCCCAGCGACCCCAGTTGCTGCAACGGTCGAAGAGAGCCTGGAACGCCTCGACGCCGAGGCGCTCCGTCCGCTGCTCGCTCACATGCTCCTCCTTACCTCATCGCCTGGCGGGGTGATCTCACGCGCGAGGACGTCGTCCTGCCACCGCCGCCGCGATACGCCGCCCGTAGCGCCTGCACCCAGTTCGAGGCGCCCGAACGATCGAGAACCCGGGTGCCAGCGGGCTACGCCGTCACCGACTTCGCGAAGGGGACGTTCGGGTCCGGGAGCGGCGTATTGAACGCCAGGTGGACCGTCGGCTCGCTGCTTTCGTTCCAATTGCGGTGAGGCACCCCGGCCGGGAAGACAATCAGCGATCCGGGCCCACAGTCGTGCTGCCGGCCCTCGATCTCGATGCTCATCGTCCCGCTCAGGACGTAGAAGATCTGATCGACGGTGTGGGTATGCATACCGGCCGGAGAGCCACCACCGGCCGGGGTCTTGATGCAGTTGATCGTGCAAGTCTGCGCTCCAGACTTGTGGTCGAGCAGCGCCTGCGAAACCCGTTCGTCAGGACCGGCCTTGTCGATCGCCGCGAAATCAACCTTCCGCACGTACTCCATG
>JACCZL010000662.1 GCA_013695975.1 Chloroflexota bacterium | reverse complement strand
CCCCTGGCCCGCCCGTCCGGGTGACCGACGCGAGCCACGGCGCACCTTGTGCCGAGCGTCGACGCCGGAGGCGGCGTGCAACCCCAGTCGATAAGGAGACACCAAACGCGCCTACAATATGGCAGGGCGTCGATGCCGCCGCAGAGCGTCAAGGCGGAGGACGGACGAGCATGCACGAGATCATGACCCCCGAGCAGGTGGCCGACTACCTCCAACTGAACACGGACACCGTCTACCGCCTGATTCGGCGGAAAGAGCTGGCGGCCGCCAAGATTGGCCGGAGCTACCGTATCCCCAAAGAGGCGCGGCAAGTGTTGTTTAGGCGCGTGCTGGATTTTGCCGAGAAGCGGAATCCCGGCCTCAGCTCCGACGACGTGCTCGAGGAGCTCGAACGCATGGACGAGGAACGTCGAGCGTCGGCTCGCTAGCCGCCAGCCTCGATGCGAGCGACGGTTCTCGACGTCAACGTCATCCTGTCCTCGGTCATCGCCCCGCTCGGCATCCCGCGCCAAATCGTCGGCGCCTGGCTGGCCGAGCGGTATGAGATGATCACCTCCGTGGGCATCATCGCCCAGGTTGAAGAGAAGCTGGGCTTGCCTCGGATCGCTCGCCGCTACGGTGTGACTCCCGAAGTGACCCTCGGCACGGTTGCCTTGCTCGGAAGCCGAGCGACGGTGATCGCCGTCCCGCTGGAGGAACACCTCCCCGTCACCGGCGACCCTGAGGACGATTTGGTGTTGGCCACCGGTCGGCTCGCCTCTGCCGGATACCTCGTGACCGGCAATGCCGGCCTGCTCGCCCTCGCCCAGTACGCGGGCATGCAGATCGTCAGCCCAAGGGCATTCCTGGAGATCCTGGCCGACGAGGAGCACGGCCAGTAGTCACGGCTCCCAAGCCGACAGATCGGCGACGAAGGCGTAGTGACATGAGCGAGACCGCTTCGAACAGCACCCCAAGGACGGACTGGGCGCGGGTTGACGCACTGAAGGACGACGAGATCGACACCTCGGACGCTCCGGCTCTCACGGATGAGTTCTTCCAGCGAGCGACGTGCGGCAGCCGGCGCCGGTGAATGGCACCGTGCGGGTGGAACCCCATGTCCTGGCCTGGTTCCGGGCCCGGGGGGAAGAGGGCGAGCAGGAGATGTCAGCCGCCCTTTGGATCTACGCCGAGGCACACGCGGCAATCTGAGCCTTCCATCCACTCGGTGTAAACGGCATCAACTCTCGGCGCGGGCGGCTTCGGCGAGCGGGCGCGGGCGGCGGGCGGGCGGAGCAGGAGGACGGCGCAGATCGGGCGGGTCAGGACGTCTGCGAAGGAGCTCTGCGAGATGATCAGGCTCTGCCGGAACGCCGTCTCCATCAGCGGGCCGAGGACCAGGGCCAGCACGACCGGCGCGGTCAGGTAGTCCAGCTCCCGCATCAAGTAGCCGAGCAGCGACCCGCACGGGATCGGCCCACGCGACCGAGTGAGGTCGGCGCGGCCGTGAGCTTGATCTCGCCGAGCCGCTTCTTGGCGTCGTCTGTGAGCTCCTGCTGTTGACACGCGACCGGGGGCGGGCGATATACTGGCGGCCGCATGGCCTTCGCTGCCATCGGCTCGCGTCGGACGGCTGCTGAAGACCGACGTGTTCGACGAGGGGTGCCGCGACGGGCTCTACCCACTGTTGGCCTCGCGAGCGGAGCAGGTCGTCGGCATGGACGTCTCGGTGGTTGCCCTGCGCAACCGGCTGCCGTTCTCCCTGCTGCATCGCATCGGGCTCGTCCGTACTACGTCGGCGCCACGTGCGGCCCGGGCTCGCTGCGACGCCTGCTGGTGGGGCTCGGCTTCGAGGTGGTGGAGCTGACCGCCATCATGCACAGCCCGCGCGTGCTGGCCGTGGCCGTGGCAGCTCTCCTGGATCGGCACGCCGGGCCGGGCCCGCGGCGACGTTTCTTGCAGTGGTTGCTGGTGCCAGAGCGGCTCGGGGCGCTCCCGACCCGTTTCCTTACGGGCTACTTCGTCGCGGTCAGGGCAGTGCGACGCGAGGCCCCGTCGTAGGGTCCGCCTCCGAGACTATCGACGATGGTACAGAAGCTGAGATCACTGGAGCGGGTCGGCGGCGTCGACACCGCCTCGACCCCAGGCTATACTGCGACCGCGCACCGAATCGCGGCGCCCTGCACAGTCATGTCGCGCCGAAGGGGAGGATCCGATCATGGACGATGCCGCTCGCTCGCCGCTGTTGAGCCGACGGAGGGCCCTGCGCCTGGGGCTCGGCGCCACCCTCGGAGCGGCCGCCTTGCCGC
>JACCZL010000635.1 GCA_013695975.1 Chloroflexota bacterium | reverse complement strand
CGACGCTCGAACCTGGGGTTGGACCTCGATACGCCCGACGACCTCGAGCGGTTTCTCGACGTCGCGCCTCCCAACTGTACCCGCGCCGCGCTGGAGTCGTTCGGCATGTCCGAACGGTGGCGGAGCCGATCGCTCGTCTAGGGTAGGCTCGACGTCGCGGTTGCACCCGCCTCGAGCGGTGGGTAGGGGGATATCAGGCCCACAGGGTCACGATCTGCTCGATCCTCGGACGCTCTCGTTCGGGAGGCGGCTTGGCGCCGTAGCCGATCGTCAGGAGCGCGTGTGGGATGAGCTCTGGCCCGAGGTCGAGCGCGTCGCGGACCACTTCTGGACAAAAGACTGGGGCGCACATCCAGCAACTGGCGAGTCCACGGGCATGGGCGGCGAGCATGAGATTCTGGAGGGCGGCGCCGAGGCTGTGGGCCGCCATCAGCGTCTCGGCCTGCTGACGGTGTGGGTCGGGGTAGCTGTCGAGTGGCTCCAGGTAGAGACTCCCGACGACGATCAGGGGGGCATGCAGCAGCCGGCGGCGGGACTTGCCAACCTCGGCCGCGATCACCTCGGGCGGGAGGCGGTCAGCAGCGAGGTCCTGGCGCCAGCGTTCGCCCATCGCCTCGGCTAGACGGGCCCGAATCTCGAGGCTGGTGAGCACGGCGAAGCGCCAGGGGACCGAGTGGTGGGGCGACGGGGCGTGGCGGGCGGCCTCCATGATCTCCCGGACGAGCGAATCGGGCACCGCCCGGTCGTCGTAGGAGCGAATCGAGCGGCGTCCGCGCAGGGCGTCGTCGACGGCGCTAGCGAGCTCACTCAGGGCCATCGGAGCTGCCCATTGCGATAGATCGCCTGGAGCGGGCGGTCGCTAAACGACGCCGTGACGTCGCGGGGACCCCTGAGCGCGCCGAACTCGACGAGGACATCGTGGAGGGCGCGCCACTGCTCCTCAGTCGTCCAGCCGAGCCCATTCCGCCTGGTCAGCTCGGACGTGGCGGCGGCCCGCTCGACGTCGAACATGGCCCGCTGATGAGCGCGGTCCTCGCCAGGGGCGTACTTCATCACCACGTCGACCGCCTCGTCCGGCCGCTCGAACGAGTCGGCCAGCCCGCGCAGCGTGGCCTTGAGGAAGCGTTCGACGGCTGCTCCGTCTTGCTCGAGGAGCTCGCGGTGGACGATGTAGGTCAGCCCCAGTGTCGGCACTCCGTATTGGTTGGCTTCGAAGACGCGGGTCTCGACACCGAGCCGCCTGAGGGTGTCCGGCTCGTTGGCGACGAACACGGGATAGACGTCGACTTTGCGCTCGGCCAGGAGCCTCGGGTCGAAGCCGACCGGTACTTCCTGGAGCTTCGAGCGATCGACGCCGTTGGCGCGGAGGATGGCCAGATAGTCGGGGGTTGGCAGGACCTTGTAGCCGACGATCTTGCCTTCCCAGTCTTTTGGGGTGTGGATCTCGGATTCGGCCAGCACGGCGAAGCCGCGGTCGCCCCGCTGACCGAACAGCGCGACCGCGACGAAGGGCAGGCCGGGGTCTTCCGCCAGCTTGAGGACGTCCTCTGCCGGGGCGGTCGTGACGTCGATCCGGCGGGCGGCCAGGAGCTGGTAGTGTTCGCCCTGGCCGGCCGAATGCCTCACGTCGACGCTGAGGCCCTGCTGGGCAAAGAAGCCGCGCTCTTGCGCCAGGTAGGCGGCCACGAAGGGCAGATTGGCCTGGGCCTTGAAGCCTGCCATGAACGTGAGCGAACGGATGGGCTCGGCCTGCGGAGGGGTCGTTCGCGAACGACCCTCGGGGGCGGCACAACCCCCCGCCACGAGGACGAGGACGAAGCAGAGGGTGGCCGACCGCAACACACGCATGAGGTCTTCGAATGCAGGCTACCTCAGAGTCTACCCGATCACGGCGTGGGCTCTGGGCGAAGGCTCCGCTACACTGCTGACGTGGATCGTGAGCAGATCGCGCGAGAGATCGAGGAGCGCTTTGGAGTCGCGGCGCGGCCGGCCCAGCTCGACCTCGTCGAGCGGACGCTGGCTGGGGCCTCGTCGCTCGGGATCATGCCGACCGGCTCGGGCAAGAGCTTGACGTTCCAGGCCGCGGCGTTGCTGCTGCCGGGGACCGTGCTGGTGGTTTCGCCGCTGGTGTCGCTGATGCGGGATCAGGTCGAGAAGCTCCGCACCGTCTTGCGGGTCGCCCGGCTCGACTCGACGCTCGACGCCGGCGAGGCGCGCGAGGGGCTGCGGGCGCTGGGCAGGGGCGAGCTGGACCTTGTTTACGTCGCCCCTGAGCGCCTGGCCAACGAGCGTTTTCGCTCGGCCCTCGGGAGGACCCGGGTGACGGCCCTGGCCATCGACGAGGCCCACTGCATCAGCGCCTGGGGCCACGACTTTCGGCCCGATTACCTCCGCCTTCCGCTGCTCTGGGACGACCTTGGCAGACCTCCGATTCTGGCGCTGACCGCGACGGCCCCGCCGACGGTCGAGGCTGACATCAGGGCCAGTCTCGAGATCCCCGACGACGGCGTGGTCAACACGGGGGCGCGGCGACCGAATCTCGCCTTGCGGGTCGAGGTGGTCGAGGATCGTGAACGTCGCCTGCGCGAGCTGGTATGCGCCGATGGTCGGGCGCCGACCATCGTGTATGCCCTGCGTCAGGCAGATACCGAACGGCTGGCCCAGATGCTGGACGAGGCGGGTGTGGCGGCGGCCGCGTATCACGCCGGGCTGACGCCCGAGGAGCGGGCGTCGGTCCAGGACCGCTTCCTGGTCGACGACCTGAGCTGCGTGGTCGCCACGATCGCGTTCGGGATGGGCGTCGACAAGCCGAACGTGCGGCGAGTGTTCCACGCGCATGCCCCGCGCAGCCTCGAGGGCTACGTCCAGGAGTTTGGGCGGGCCGGTCGGGACGGCGCGTCTGCCGAGGGGGTCTTGCTATACCAGGAAGCAGATCTGGCGGCGCTGGCGAACTTCGTCGACGCCAAGATCCCGACCGACGAGCAGGTGCGGGCGGCGCTCAATGCCGCCTTTGGGTGCCGCGAGAGCGACGGCGACGGCTACACGGTCCTCGCATTCAGCTCGCAGGCGATCGGCAACGAGCACGACATGGAGGGAACGGCGATCCGAACCCTCTTCGCGCGGCTCGAGCTGCGTGGGGTCGTCCGGGCCATGACGCCGGCTTACGACACCTATCAGTTGCCGGCGTCGCACGATCCGGTGGGAGTCGCGCGTACACTCGGCGAGCCGGAAGGCGCGGTCTGGCGTGCCCTCGTGGCCGCCGGCAAGCGTGGTCCGACCTGGCTGACGCTCTCACTTTCGGAGACGGCGCCAAAGGCTGGGGTATCGCACGCCGAGGCGGTCCAGACGCTGCGGCGTGTCGAGGAGGAGGGGCTGGCCGAGCTGCGCGCCGCTGGTGTCCTCCATCGCTACCGCGTCTTGCGCCGACCTGACCGGGCAACTGACACGCCGGCCCTGCTCGAATCGGTGCGGGAGGCGGTGGTCGCCGAGCATCGCCGCCTGGACGCCGTGCGCGAGTACGTCCTCGAGACGACATGCCGCCAGAGCCATGCGCTGGCGTACCTTGGCGACCCCGATACTCGAGCCTGTGGGGTCTGCGATCTCTGCCGTGGGGTTCCGCCACTTGCCCGAGGGTCTCTTCGGCGATGGGACTGGGAGGGTGGCTTCGATCAAGCGGTGATCCGCTCGATGGCGGCGGCCGGCGCCGACGCGGTCGGCATTGCCCGCGCCCTCTGCCAGGTGTCGACGCACCGCTCCCGCCGGTATCGGCGGCACCCGGCCTGGGGACTGCTCGAGCGGGCGCCCTTCATCGAGGTGCTCCGCCTGGTCGAGCGTGAGCTGGGGTCGACGGGCCGTTAGCGGTCTGGGACTGGGAAGACGCCGCGGGTACCGAAGGCGTCGGGCTGGGCGTCCTCGGGTCCCGTAGGCGGACCAGTGCGCCGCTTGCCGTTCAGCTCCTCGATCTCGATCTCCAGGAGCTCGGTAATCTTGAGGTCCGCGGCGGACGGGGGATGGTAGTCGACGCCCATCGTCCGACCGGGGAAGTAGCGGAGGGTCATGCGGTCGAAGATGGCGGTCTTCTGGGCGTCCCCGACTACCGGCCGGACCCGCCCGAAGGCGATCGCGCCGCGGTAGTTCATCGAGTGGTAGAGGGCGTGGCGTGAGGCGACCAGGCCGTCGAGCAGGGTGACCGCGACGCAGACTGGCTGGCCGTCTCGGAGGGTCCGCGGTAGGCGGCCACCGCGGGCGCCGTGGATGTAGAGCTTGCCGGCCTCGTAGTGGTAGCCCATCGGGATGACGAATGGCTGGCCGTCGACGACGAAGCCGACGTGCGCCACCAGGCCGGCCAGGAGGATCTCTTCGGCCTCGTCGGGCACGGCCCGCTCGGGATGGGTTCGGATACGGGTGCGCTCGCCCACGCCCATGAGTGACCTCGCTCTCGCTACGTTGAGGGGAGCATACCAGCGGAAGTGGCCTTAGCAAAGAACCACTTCCTGGATTGCTGATAAGACCGCTCAGGCTTCCACGACGCGGCGGTAGACGGCGAGCGTCTGATCGGCGACGTGTTGGTGGGTGAAGCGCTCGAGGACGCGAGCTCGCCCTCGACTGCTCAGCTCGGTTGTGAGGGCCCTGTCCGAGGCCAGGCGCTCGAGCGCGGTTCGGAGGGCGCGACTGTCTCCCTCGGGCACGAGCAGGCCGGCGTCGCCGACGACGTTCGGGATCTCGCCGCTGGTGGAGCCGACGACCGGCACCCCGCAGGCCATCGCCTCGATCAGGACACGGCCGAACTGCTCCTTCCAGTTCGGCCGGGTGAGCGAGGGCAGCGCCAGGGCATCGAGCTGGACCAGGCGTCGCGGCATCTCGACGGACGGAACGGCGGCGTGGAAGAAGACCCGATGGCCGATGCCGAGGTTTCGAGCGCGGGCGGCAAGCGCGACGCGAATGGGACCGTCGCCAAAGAGGCTGAGCCGCCAGGGACACCCGAGTCCCGCGAGCGCCTCCAGCAGCACGAAGAGGCCCTTCTCCTCCACCAGGCGCCCGGCGTAGCCGATCTTGAAAACCGGATCGATCTCTGGAGCGTGAGGCCGCGGATCGGCGGGCGTGAACAACTCGGGGTCCACGCCGAACTGGGGGATCACCGCGATCGGTCCATGGTAGCGCTTCCGCCGGAGGACATCTCGCGCCTCGGCGTTGCCGGCGATGGCGTGGGCCGCGTGTCTGAAGACCCACTGCTCGAACCAGCGAAACGGCGGGGGATAGCGCCGCTCGAGGTTCTGCCAGGTGAAGAAGATGGGCCGGGCGCCGGCGGCGAGGGCCTCTCGGGTAGAGAGGAAGGTGGCGAGGTTGTAGGGCTCTTCGTCGAGGTGCACGATGTCGGGGTGGAGGTCGCGCAGCAGGGCGGCGAGCCTGGGGAAGTAGAAGACGTGGAAGCTGCCGTTGAAGCGAATCGGCTGGACGACCATCCGATAGCCGCTGAGATGGGCTGGCTCGAACCGCTGGCTCCCCCAGGCCGCGGGCACGACACAGGTCAGCTCGAGGTCGGGGGCACTCGCCAACAACTCGAGCTTGCGCTGGTAGGCGCCAACCACCAGCGCCTTGGAGACCATCAGGACCCGTATCCGGCTCATGTCTTGTCCACGAGCATCTTAAGGG
>JACCZL010000629.1 GCA_013695975.1 Chloroflexota bacterium | reverse complement strand
TCTCGGTACCCGGGCTCGAGGACCGAGATGCTTCGATGCGCTCAGCATGACAAGGCCGAAAGGATCGGTTCGGGGCTAACTCCTGGGGAGGGCCTGGCTTCCCCGCCTGTGCTCCCTTCAATCTTCTAGCTCCTCCGGTGCCTGAGGACTAGCCTCGAGTTGGCCTCATGACCAGCAAGTCCGACCAACTCCCAACCTTCCGCATCCAGTTCGTTCAACAACGGTGACAACGCACCAAAGTGAAACGCGCCGCCGCGGGGTGTCTGAATCTCAGGGAGTTCTCCAATGCGCCCTGTGGAATCCCTCCAATCGCGTTGGCAGACAATCACATCCAGGTACTCCCAACTCGACATCCTGTTACTTCCGTTCACGAAAAGCGGGCCGCTCCCGATCTCATCAGCCACTCCGGTCCTCCAACTGCCCTTCGATCTGGAGGTAGATCCGTTGTAGCTCGCGGCGGGTCTCGTCGGGGGGGGACTCCCAGAGGCCGCGGTCCATGGCCTCGACCAGGCGCTCGACGATGCCGCGCAGGGCCCAAGGGTTCTTTTCCTCGAAGAAGCGTTGCATCTCGGGATCGAGGACGTAGGCGTCGGTGACCCGTTCGTACATCCAGTCCTCGATCACCTGGGCGGTGGCGTCGTACCCGAACAGGTAGTCGACCGTCGCCGCTAGCTCGAAGGCTCCCTTGTAGCCGTGGCGCTTGATGCCGGCGATCCACTTGGGGTTGACGACGCGGCTGCGGAACACCCGGCGGGCCTCGTCGGCCAGGTCGCGCTGCTTTGGGTCCTGGGGATTCGAGCTGTCGCCGAAGAACTGGCGCGGGTTGCTGCCCGAGAGCGCCCGAACGGTGGCAATCATCCCGCCGTGGAACTGCATATAGTCGTCGCTGTCGAAGATGTCGTGCTCCCGATTATCCTGGTTTTTGGCGGCGACGACGATGCTCCCGAAGCGCGCGCGAAATTCGTCGGGCGCCTCGGTCCCAAACACGTCACGTCCGTAGGCGAAGGCCCCCCACGCCTGGTAGACCGCCGCGAGGTCGTGATCGGTCTGCCAGTTGCGCTCGTCCAACAGTGGCAAGAGCCCGGCCCCATAGGTGCCGGGCTTGCTGCCGAAGATACGATAGCAGGCCGAGCGGCGGGCGGCGGCGGGGTCGAGGCCGGCCAGCTCTTTGCGCGTCGCCTCTGCTCGAACCCGAGCCGCCAGATAGTTGTGCTCGGGCGGCTCGTCGAGCGCGGCGACGGTGGTCACGGCGTCGTCCATGAGCTGGATCAGGTTTGGAAAAGCGTCGCGGAAGAAGCCGCTCACGCGCACCGTCACGTCGATTCTCGGCCGCCCTAGCTCCTCGAGGGGGACCACTTCGATTCCGCGCACGCGGCGGTTCTCACGCTGCCAGATCGGGCGCACGCCGAGCAAGTGGAGAACTTCGGCCACGTCGTCGCCGTGGGTCCGCATCGCCGACGTGCCCCAGACGACGATCCCGACCGACTCGGGGTAGTCTCCTTCCTCGGCCAGGTACTTCGCGAGCAGGGCGTCGCCGAGCCCACGGCCAACCTCCCAGGCGTTGGGCGAGGGGATCGTGTTCGGATCGACCGAGTAGAAGTTGCGCCCGGTCGGCAGGACGTTGGCCTGACCACGGGTCGGCGCGCCGCTTGGCCCGGCCGGCACGTAACCCCCGTCGAGCCCTCGCAGCAAGTTGCCCAGCTCGTCCGACGTCCGGGCAAGGTTCGGCGCGAGCGTCCCGGCCACGTACTCGAGTACGTGGCCCACGACCTGACCGTCACTCGGGAGCCAGCGCGACAGCAACGGCTCGATCGCACTGGTCGCGAAGCCGCTCGCCTGGAGCTCGCCGACCAGCGTGTGCGCGAGCCGGTCCAGAGCCTCGATCACGTCGCCGTTGCTCCGAATTGGGGTTTCGCCGTTTGGCTCGACACGGCCAGCCGTCGCGGCCTGCCCCTCCCTACGCCCCCCGAATTCCGGGGGGGTAGGGAGGGGCAGGCGGACCAAAGTCGGCACCTCCTCGGTGAAGGCGGCTCCGCGGTCCGCGAGCAGGCGGTCGTAGCGGAGACCGAGGGCCTCGGCCAGCGCTCGCCGTAGGCTCGGGGCGTCGACGTTGTCCAGGCGGGTCAGGGCCAGCAGCAGGCCGATCTCCTGCTCGCCGCTGGGCGCCTCGCCGAGCGTGTGCAGGCCGTCGCGGATCTGGGCGTCCTTCAGCTCACAGATGTAGCCGTCGACGTGCAGCAGAAAGTCGTCAAATTCGCCGTCGTCGGGTCGGTCGGCCAGCTCGAGGTCGCGATCGAAGCGGGCGTCGAGGATCGCCTGCCAGATCTGCTCGCGGACCATCGGCGCCTTCTTCGGGTCGAGCGTCTGAACCTGGTAGTACTCGTCCATGAGCTGCTCGAGGCGGACGATCTCGTTGTAGCCGTCGGCGGTGGTCATCGGCGGAATCAGGTGATCGACGATCGTCGCGTGGGCTCGCCGTTTGGCCTGGGCACCCTCGCCGGGATTGTTGACGATGAACGGATAGAAGTGGGGCAGGTCGCCAAGGGCTACTTCGGGGTAGCACGACGCCGACAGGCCCAGGCTCTTGCCCGGCAGCCACTCCAGGGTGCCGTGCTTGCCGACGTGGATGATCGCGTGGGCCTTGAAGTGGACACGCAACCAACCGTAGTAGGCCAGGTAGTGGTGCGTCGGGGAAAGGTCGGGGCTGTGGTAGATCGCGATCGGGTTCTCGCCGAACCCGCGGGGTGGCTGGACCCCGACGAAGACGTTGCCAAACTGAAGGCCGGGGACGATCAGGTCGTCGCCATCCCGGTAGACCTGGCCGGGTGGCTCGCCCCAGGCCGACCTGAGCTGCTCTTGCACCCGGGCGGTGAAGCCGCCGAACTGGTCGCCGTAGGCCGCTGCGCTGACCCGACCAGGTGCGTCGGCCATCTGAGCCTCGGTCAGGAAGTCGCGGTCGTAGGAGCAGCGGTCGATCAGGCGGTGGATCAGGGCATCGCCACTCTCGGGTACGTCGCCGACGGTGTAGCCGGCATCGCGCAGGGCACAGAGGACGTTGAGGACCGAGGCCGGCGTGTCCAGGCCGACGGCGTTGCCGATGCGGGCGTTCTTGGTCGGGTAGTTGCTCAAAACCAGCGCCACCCGCTTGTCGGCGTTTGGGATCCGGCGGAGGCGGGCCCAGTTCGCGGCCAGGCGGGCCAGGAAGTCGACCCGATCCGGCGCGGCGACGTAGCGCATCAGGCGGGCCCCGAGGCGCTCGTCCTCCACCGTTTCCTCCTTGAACGAGATCGGCACGCCGATAATCCGCCCGTCGAACTCGGGCATCGCGACGTTCATCGCCGTGTCGATCGGGCTCAGGCCGGCCGGACTCTCGGCCCACTGCGCCGCCGTGCTGGTCGAGACGACGGCCTGGAGGATCGGGACATCAAGCCGATCCAGGGCTGCGACCGACCAACCGGTCGCGAGCGACACGCCCTTGACCTCGACGTGCCCCATCGAGAAGCTCAGGGTGTTGACCACCCCGTCAACCCGCGCCCGCCCATCCGACCCCATCAGGTAGTCGCGGAACACCGCCGGAATCCCTTCGGCGCCGCCCTTGAGGCTGGAGCAGTAGATCGGAAGCGGTGTGCAGCCGGCGGCCTCGAGGCGCCGGATAAGCGCGTCGACGAAGTCGAGGTTCCGGCTCATCCAGTGGGCGCGGTAAAACAAGAGCCCGACCACCGGCTGATCGTGGGCCGAATGTCCCGAGAGATACTCGTCAGGACCCAGGCCCGCGGGCAGGTCCGGGTGGTAGACGCCCTCCCAGGGGACCTGGGCTGGTGGGCTCACTCGTTGCTCGGCGTCCAGGTACTGAGCGGCCAGGTAACGAAGCATGTTCGCCATATTGGCGACCCCGCCGTGGAGCAGGTACTCGAAGACTGTCCCCACGACGACCGCGTCGGCAGTACAGGCGGCCTGAAGCTCGAGGTCGGGTGTCTGGTCGCCTGGGATGGCGATTAGTGGTATCCCTCGGCTGGCGCACTCGGCGGCGAGCCGCTCGAAGCCTGCCTCGAAGGCCCGCTTGCCGCCGAGCAGCCGCGCCACGACCACGCGCGCGGACGGCAGCTCTCGGTCGAGGAAGCGGTCGGCCGCCTCGTGGAGGGCCAGGCCGGCCGGATTGGCCGCTCGCACCGTCAGCCAGTCGGGCGGCAGCTCGGCCAGCGCATGGCTCAGCGTCAGGATGTCGGTATCGGCGGTGCTCAGAAAAAGGATCATCGGGGGTGGCTCCAGGGGGGCCTTCGGTGACGGGGCGAGTGGTGGCTCATACTCGCGTCGCCAGCCAGGGGTCGAGCTGGTCGCGCAGGCCGTCGCCGAGGAGGTTGGCAGCGAGGACGGACCCGACGATGCAGATGCCGGGGACAATCGTCAGGTGCGGCGCCGAGTAGAGGACGAGTCGGCCTTCGCCGAGCATGGCGCCCCACTCGGGGGTGGGTGGCTGGACCCCGAGCCCGAGGAACGACAGGCCGGCGATCCCGAGCAGGAGGCTCCCGAAGTCGAGGCTGGCCAGGACCGCCAGCGGCCCGAGGATCGAGGGAATGACGTGACGGCGGAGGATCCTCCAATCGCCGGCGCCGAGGGCGCGGCTGGCCTCGACGAACTCCCAGCGGCGCGCCGACAGGGTCGTGCTCCGAAATAGTCTGGAGTATCCGACCCATGACACGCCGACGAGCGCGACAAGCACCGTCCCGAGCCCGGGACCGAGGATCCCGGCCAGCGCCAGCGCGAGCGTCAGGCCCGGTAGGGCCAGCAGGGCGTCGGTGGCCAGCGACACCACCTCGTCGAGCGGGCCCCCGAAGTAGCCCGCGCACGCGCCGACGAGGAGCCCGAGCCACAGCGTCGCGAAGGTCGCCAGGGCGGCCGCGCCGAGGGAGATGCGCGTCGCGTAGAGGGTGCGGCTGAGGACATCGCGTCCGATATGGTCAGTTCCCAGCGGATGCGCAGCGCTCGGACCCTGCAAGCGCTGCTCCGGTTGCACCCTCACCGGATCGTGCGGCGCGAGCATCGGCGCGGCCAGGGCGACAGCTCCGAGGATCAGGAGGGCGATCCCGCCCACGATCGTCGTGGGCCGGAAACCGGGCTTGCGTCGACCGGCGAGCCGCTGGGCTCGTCTTGGTGGGAACGGATCGCTCGGGGCTTCCCGGGAGGTGTGCGCGGACACCAACGTCGCGGCGGTCACCGACCCAGCTCCTCTCGCGTGCGGCGCACCCGCGGATCGAGTGTCCGGTACATCAGGTCGACCGAGAGGTTCAGCGTCACGAAGACGGCCCCGCTCAGAAGCACGAACCCCTGGACGACTGGATAGTCACGGTCGAACGCCGCCTCGACCACCAGGCGCCCGAGTCCGGGCCAGGCGAACACCGTCTCGACGATCGCGGCCCCACCGAGCATCCTCCCGAAGGCGAGTCCGGCGAAGGTGACGACCGGCAGGAGGGCGTTGCGAAGGGCGTGACCGAGCACGACCGAGGGCTCGGCCAATCCGCGGGCTCGAGCGGCTCGGACGTAGTCGCGGTTGAGCGTCTCCAGGAGGGTCGCCCGGGTCAGGCGGGCCAGGCCGGCGGCCGGGCGCGCGGCGAGCGTCAAGGCCGGCAAGATCAGATGGGCCGGTCCGTCGCTCCCACCGGTCGGCGTCAGGCGCAGGGTGAGGGCAAAGAACAGGATCAGGAGTAGTCCGAGCCAGAAGCTCGGCACGGCGAAGCCGAGGACTGCCAGCAGGCGCACGGCCTGGTCGGCCAGGCCGCCGCGCCGAAGGGCGGCCAGCACGCCGAGTGGCACGCCCAAGCCGACCGCGACTCCGAGCGCGGTGACTCCCAGCACCGCCGTGAAGGACAGCCCGCGCAGGAGATGCCGCAGGACGGGCTCACGGTCGCGGTACGAGGTTCCAAGGTCGCCGATGAGAGCCTGTCCGAGCCAGCTCAGGTAGCGCAGCGGAAGCGGCCGATCGAGCCCGAATCGCTCGCGCAACGCCGCTATCGCCTCGGCGGTCGGCTCGCCGCCGCCGCGCCGCAGCGCCTGCTCGGCCGGATCGCCGGGCGCGAGGTTGCCGAGCCCGAACGCCAGTCCTGAGACGAGGAGCAACACCAGCCCGAGCCGAACGAGGCGCTGGCCGAAGTAGGGCATCAACGGGTCCAGCGTGCCTCGGCGAGGGTCATCCGATAGTTCATGTCCATCCCGAGGTCGGCCAGCCCGTCGCGGTAGGCGTAGAGCGCGACGTCGTGCCAGAGGGGCGTCAGGTGGACCTGATCTGCCGCCAGCTCCTGCAAGCGGTCGTAGACGGCCTTGCGCCGCTCGAAGCTCGGCTCGCGCACGCCGCGGTCGATCAGCTCGTCGGTGGCGGGATCGCCGGCCCCGAGGCGACGATCGACGTTGAGCTGGCCCCTGGAATGGAGGTAACGCCCGAAGATGTAATGTGGGTCGCCGTTGGGCCAGCCCTGGGATCCCATCGCGATGTCGTAGTCGCCGGCCTTGAGCGCGGCGTTGTAGGCGGCGGCGTCGAGCACCGTGATCTGGACGTCGAGCCCGAGCGGCGCGGCGCGATCCTGGAGGATCTCGGCGACCGTCTTGTAGGGAGCACGACCGAGCAGGGCGGCGGAGAGCACGAGCGAGACCGGTCGGCGCTCGGGCGCGGCGGCGTTTGCGCCTGTGCTCAGCGCCGAGGCCATGAGGCTCGCCGCGCGGGTCGGATCGTGGACCGGCGCCAGGTCGGTTCTGGTCCAGCGGGACGATAGCGGGTGCAGCACGGACACCGCCGGCGTCCCGTGACCACTGAGCACGGTGCTGACGAGACCGCGGCGGTCGAGCAACAGGCTGATCGCCAGGCGGGCGCGCGCGTCCGAAAAGGGCGCACGGGTGCCATTGAAGAACAGGTAGTGTGAGAGGGCGATCGTCTGGCTCCCGAGCTTCAGGCGCGAGTCGGCCGCCACCTCCGCGGCCTGGTCCGGGAGGATGGCCCCCAGCTCGGCCACAGCCTGGACCTCGCCAGCGCGGAGGGCCGCCAGCCGCGCCGGTGGGTCCGGCAGCACCTTGATTCTGACGGTCTTGAGCCTGGCCCGGTCGCGCCAGTAGCCGTCGAAGCGCTCGAGCGTTGCGCCCTCGCCCTTCTTCCACTCGCCAAGCTGGAAGGGTCCGGTGGCGACGAGCTTGACGAAGTCGCCGTTGGCGTCAAACGAGCTGGGGGCGAAGATCGCCGAGAAGAAGCCGGCCATCATGTTCGGCAGCATCGGCGTCGGCTCGTCCAGCCGAAACTGCACCGTCAGCGGCCCGCACACCTCGACCGAACGGAGCGAGCCGTAGGCCAGCGACTTGTCGAGCAAGAAGAAGGGCGACGGACGGGGGCTGATCCTGAGGAATCGCTCGACGTTGGCGGCGACCGCCGCCGCGTCGAGCGGCGAGCCGTCGTGGAACTTCACGTTGGGGCGGATCTGGAAGCTCCAGGTGCGAGCGTCCGCCGACGAGGACCAGGACTCGGCCAGTAATGGGCGCGGCTCGAGGTCATCGCCAAGCTCGACCAGGCTCTCCCAGACCCGCAGACTGGCGTGGACGAAGTAGGGGTCGCGCGGACCCTCGACGAGGTCGCGGGACACGCCGACCGTGAGCGTG